>NZ_JAWOBM010000034.1:0-46373 GCF_046498025.1 Halorubrum sp. | reverse complement strand
GGTTCTTGTAGAGGTCCCAGTTCGCTGCGAGGAAGCCGTTCTCCTTGTTGGAGTCGGAGTAGCCGAGCATTACCTCCTGGACTCCCCTGCGGGTCTCGAGGGCGGTTCCGTACGCCTCGTTCTCGAAGAGCGTCCCGAGGATCCGCTCGGCCCCGTTGAGCGCGGACTCCGTCTCCAGGAGCGGGACGACGTCGAGCCCGCAGTGGTCCGGAAGCGAGACGACGCCGACCTGGTCGGCCAAGAAGAGCACCTCGAGGACGTGGCTCGGCTCCTCCGTCATCGAGATACAGTAGGTGTCGATCGCCTGCGTGCCGTACTCCGCCTGCCAGTCGGCGAGTTCGCGGAAGCGACGGAACACGCGGTCGGTCGTCTCCGAGACGTCGCCGAGGGCGTCGACGTCGACGACGGGGTCGTCCTGGAGTATCGCGTCGGTGAGGAACTCGGCGCGTGCCGTCTCGTCCATCCCGCGGTAGTCGACGCCCTCGATCGCGACCGCCTCGGCGACGGCCTCGGTGTGGTTCTCGCGGTGGTCCCGGACGTCGAGCGACGCGAGGACGAACCCGAACGTGTCGACCTGCCTGCGTAGCGGGTCGATGAACGACGTCCGGACCACGTCGTTGCGGTCGAGCGAGAGCGACTCGGCGATGACGTCGAGGTCCGCGAGGAACGCCTCGCCGTCCGGGTAGCCGCCGGGGCGCACGTCGTCGACGCGGTCGAGTCGTTCACGCATCAGCTTCAGCTTCTGGCGGTACGGCTCGTCGGGGTACCGCTCGCGGGCCTCCTCGACGACGGTCGGGAACCGCTCGGCGTCGGCGGCGAGCGACTCGATAAGCCGGTCGTCGATCGCGTACCGCTCGCCGTCCTGACTCAGGACGGCCGAGAGGCGCTTGCACTGGTCGCGGTACTTTTCGATGGCGACCGCCCGCTGGCGTTCGAGCGTCTCGTCGGTGACCTCGGGCGTGACGAAGGGGTTCCCGTCGCGGTCCGAGCCCGCCCACGAGCGGAACTCGAACAGCTTCGGGCAGTCGATGTCGTCGTACTCGCTCGAAATCGTCTCCTCGAACTCCTCGTAGGCGTCGCCGACGACGTCGAAGAGGGTGTTCTCCAGGTACCAGCCGACGTTGCGCGCCTCGTCTTCCGGCTCCGGGCGGCGCTGGCGCACCTGTCGGGTGCCCCAGAGGCTCGTCACCTCGGCGGTGACGTCACGCCAGATCGCATTCCGCTCGCGCTCTGTGAGGTTGCGCTCGTCGAGCTCCCCCAGGTGATTGGCGATCGATCGGAGCTTCGACTTCACCGTCGCCCGGCGGGCCTCGGTCGGGTGGGCGGTGAACGTCGGTTCGATGAGCACGTCCTCCAACAGCTCGCGCAGCTCGTTCGCCTCGACGTCCTGCTCGGCGAACTCCGCGATCGTAGCCTCGAACGAGTCGTGCAGGGCACCCCCGTCGTCGGCGTTCCGAATGGCACGGACCCGTTCACGCTCCTCGGCGAGGTTGATCAGCTCGAAGTAGGTGGTGAAGGCGCGGGCGACGATCTCTTCGCGGGTCGACGAGAGGTCGCCGACGGCCTCGTGGAGCCGGTCGCGGTTCTCCGCGTCACCGCGCCGGTACTGGATCGCCGCGTTCCGCAGGTCTTCTACCGTCTCGTACGCCTCCGTGGAGGCCTGCGCGGAAAGGGTGTCGCCCACGAGCGCACCGAGCTCCCTGACGTCCGTCCGTACGTCTCGATTGTGCAACTCCATACCACAGTATCACCCGCTGCCGCGGGTTAAAACCGATGTCTGAACGAATGTTTGCCTCGGTCCCGAGTAAACATCCCAAACGATCATGAAACGATCGCTGACAGCACGTTCCCCCCGGACGGGCCCGACGACGAACGGTCGGGATGGATCGATAGACGAGAACCGATCGATTCCGGCCGTCCCGTGCGGTCGCGTCCGCGTTCGACCGTCGTCGCGTGGCACCGGTCAGGTGGCTGGGACCGGCTGATCGACGGCTCGGGTGTCGCTTCGTTACCCTTTTTACCGATCCACCTCGTACCTCGCGTATGAGCAAGTCCGACAAGTATCCGGCCGAATCCGGCCGGCGGCGCTTCGTCAAGGGCGTCGTCGGTGGGGCGGCGCTCGCGGGCGTCGGCGCGATGGGGTCGGCGACCGTGAACACGCTGACGACCGCAGGCGGGGTCGGCGGGGGATCGACGGTCGCGACGACGATCGCACACACCGGCGGCCCGGCGCCGCGCGGGCTCCCGCAGATCCCCTTGCAAGTGACCGACGACGGATTCATCGAGGGCCTCTGGCCCGAGACGACGACGGTTATGCAAGAGGGAATGGAGATCGAGGTCGCCCAGGAGGAACTGGGCGGGAAAACCTACGCCGGCGCGTGGTTCCAGTACTGCGGTGTCGAGTCCCAGGAGAACATCGACCCGAACTTCGAGTCGGACAACCTGTTCCGCGCCGCCCCCGGGAAGTACGACTGGCAGGACGAGACGTACGAGGGAGGCGACAAGATCCACGTCGACGACTTCGCTGACTACGACGAGTGGGGCAACGGGATCGGCGACGACGGCGTCGGCAAGCCCGCGTCGGTCACGTGGCGCTCCGAGGACGCCGAAACCGACCTGAACGCGATCGTCATCCGCTCACCGCGGATCGAGGAGGCCGTCGCGAACTCGAACAACGAGTGGCTCGAAGCGTCGACCGATCAGGGCTTCATGGCGTATCTGAACGTCTGTACGCACTTCTGCTGTATCCCCGACTACAAGGTGCTCGAGGAGTCCGCCCGGTACGACGCCGAGAACGGAACCTACTGCGTCTGTCACCAGTCGGTGTACGACCCCTTCACGCTCGAAGAGGCGCTGTTCATCGCCCGCCCGCGTCCGGACGAGTAGACCGGTTTCGCCGCTTTTTGTCTTGTATCTGCTCTCCAGTCGACGGTCAAGTGAGCGCCGCGCTTTTGCACCGGCTCCGCGTAGGTTCGTCCATGACAGACGACGACACGACGCCCGTCGACGGGACTTCCTCTGACGACGGCGCGTCGACCGACGCCGAGACGCTCGCCGACGGGGGTTCCGACCCCGACGAGAAGCCCGTTGATGAGGCCTTCGCCGCGGAGCTCGATCGGGCCCGTGACCTCCTCGACGCCGACGGGATCGAGGCGATCCACGTCGGCGTCGTTCGCGACGGCGAGGTCGACACGACGTTCGCGCAGCGCGCCGACGACGGCCCCGAGGGCGAGGGGCTTCGCGCGCTCGCGCTCCTTGCGGCGCACGTGCGGCTGGTCGCCAACGAGGCCGGCGTCGAGCCCTCCACGGTCGCCGGCGACGCGGCGACGCTCGCCGGACGGGTCGAGCGGATTCCCGCCAGCACGGACGACCTGCCGGAGGAGTGAGACGTCGCGTCGGTGAGACGTCGCGTCGGCGCGCAGACGGATCCGCCGTCCCAGACTACTCGGTGGCCTGAATGCGCGAGAGCTGGTGAGCGACGCCGGCGAGCGCGACGAGGAGTATCGCGAGGTTGAACGCCGCCAGCGCGATCGGCTGGTAGGCCGGGTCGAGCCACGTCCGGATCGCGGCGCCGGTCTGGCTGTAGAAGCTCCACCCGGCGACCAGCGCGAGCAGGACCAGCGCGGCGAGCCCGACCCGGTCCAGGATGCCGCGGAGGCGATCGGTCGGGAGCCGGCCGATCCGCCCGCCGGTCGGTTCGGCGCTTTCGGTCGGTTCGGCGCTTCCGGTCGGTTCGGCGCTCGATCCGGCGGTCGCGGTCGGTTCGTCCGTCGTGTCGGCGTCGATGTCGGTCATGGGATCGGTTGCGGGTCGGTCGGTTTCGGGGGTACTCGTCGGTCGGTCCTCGCTCGCGGCGGGCCGCTCGTCGTCGGTCATGGTCGCCTCCGCGCGTACAGCGCCGCGGCGAGGAGCGCGGCGACCGCGACGACCGGGCCGAATCCGGGCGTGCCGTCGTCCGTGCCGTCCCTGGCGTCCGCATCTTCACTCGCGTCCCCGCCGGCGTCGTCGCCGTCCGCGCCGCCGCCCGCGAAGTCCTCCGCCTCGAACTCGACGTCCTCGGTCGTCTCGTTCGCGCTGATCGTCTCGCGGGGGTCGAGGTTGGCGACGCCCTGCGTCTCGTCGACGAGGACGTCGTCGTCGAACAGGGCCGCGTCGACGTAGTAGTTGTAGTTCGCGGGCACCTCCACCGTCGTCGTCACGGTGTCGGTGCGTCCGGGGCGCACGGACCCGACCGTCTCGCGCGCCTCGTCGGCGATCACCCCGGACTCCGCCTGGCGGATCAGCAGCCTGAGGTCGACGTCCGACGACGCGTCGTCGCCCCCGTTCGTCACGGACGTCGACACCGACAGCGTCGTCGTCTCGTTGTCGCTCTCGACGACGCTCACCGCCACGCTCGGCCAGACGCTCCCGTCGGTGAAGCCGACCTTCGAGTCGGCGTAGTCGGGCGTGAGCGCCTCGACCCCGCTGACCCGCGTCGTCTGCGTCTCGACGCGCTCGCCGTCGACGAACACGGCGGTCTCGATCCGGTAGCCGCCCGCGCGCTCCACGTCGACGGAGCCGTTGATCGTCCGCTCGCCGCCGCCGTCGACGGTGCCGACGTCGACCGTCGTCTCGTCGACGAGCAGTCCCGAGTCGGCGCCGATCGCGCGGTGGCGAACGGTGACGTTCTCGACTGTCGATCCACGGTGCCAGAGGTCGACCCCGAGCCGGAGCTCCGCGGTCTCGCCGCGTATCTCGCCCGGTGACACGACGATGTCGGCGATACGGAGGTCACCGGGGCGTTCGGGCTCCTCGCGGGGATCGTCGAGGGCGTCCGGCGCGGCGACGACCCCGACCGCGCTCGCGACGAGCACCGCGGCCGCGGCCGCCAGGAGGGCAGTTCGCGTGTCCATACGCCATGCGTCAAACTGACGATATAAGTGCTTTGTCGGATTTATACCACCCGGTATCGCCCCCGCGACTCGGAGAGCTCGCCCCGTCGGGTCAGCTTCGTCAGGACTTCGCGGGCCGCCTCGGCGGGGACGCCGTGCTCGGTCGCGCGCGCGACGACGTTCTCCTCGGTCGGTTCGGCGGCCGCCTCGACCGCGTCGCGGACGATCTCGGTTCGGGTGCGCGAGGTCGACCCGCCGCCCTCCGCGCGGGCGCCGGCCTCGTCGACGGCGTCGGCGTCGATCCCGCCCGCTTCGAGGTACTCGCGGTCGTCGATCCCGGCGTCCTCGACGGCGCGTTCGAGCTCCGAGACGTGGTCGACCTCGGCGAACGCGGCGCTCTCGCCCCGCTTCTTCGCGAGCAGCGCGGCGCGGGCCTCCCGGGCCGCCGCCCGGTCCTCCGACTCGAAGAACCGCTTGAGCTTCGCCGTCTGATGGGTCTTCCCGCAGCGCGGGCAGGTCGCGCTGTCGCTGGTCCGGGGATCGGAGAGGAGCCACATAGCCGCGCACTCGTTGCAGCCGACGACCGCGTACATGTGGCGTGGTTCGGCGGCGTCCGATTTGAACCCTCGGCCGTACGCATCCGTTTGCGTACCCGCTCTGTGCGCGAACGCCCTCAAAGCCCCAACCCCCCGACGAGACGGGCTCGATTACCCTACGGTGACCACCGCCAAAGCCCCAGTCGCTCGGCGGTACGTCGTCGCAGTCGCTGCGGCCGAGAGTACCTCCAAAGCCACAGTCGCGACGACTCGCGCGGCTCGTTGCGCTCCTCGCTCAGTCGCTGACGCTCCTTCGCTGCGGTGCTTACTGCACCGTGCGTCGTCCTCGCGACTGCCCCTTTGAGTCCCACCTCGCACAGCACCGCACCTCATACCTCCCCAGCCTCGCGGCTCACTCCGTTCGCCGCGTCCCTCGCGGGCCCCTCGCGGCCGCTGAGGGCGGCCGCTCGGAGGCGCGCCGCCGCGTCTTGGGTGTAAATAACCGTCTTCAGTCCAGGTCCTCGATCTCGCGTGCGGCGGCGAGCACCTCGTCGTGGAGGGCGCCGTTCGAGGCGACGAGCCCGGTCGAGTCGTGTCGCCAGCGGTTCCCCTCCAGGTCGGTGACGCGCCCGCCGGCCTGTCGGATCATGAAGACGCCGCCGACGGAGTCCCACGGATTCGCCCGCAGGTTGGAGATCGTTCCCTCCAGTCCGCCCGCCGCGACGGTCGGAAGCACGACCTGCGCGGCGCCGAACCGGCGCATGTCGGCGAACCGCGTGACGATGGCCTCGCAGGCCTTTGCGTACTCGTCGCGCGCGTCGTAGTCCCACCACAGCGTCGGGTCGACCGCGGCCCGGCGCGGGTCGGCGACGTCGGTGACCGCGATCGGGTCGCCGTTGCGGTACGCGCCGTCGGCCTCGGCGGTGTACACGTCGCCGAGCGCGGGACAGACGGTGGCGGCCGCGACCGGCTCGCCCTCCACGACGGCCGCGACCGCGGTGCCCCACACGCGGATGTCGCGGACGTAGTTGTGCGTGCCGTCGATGGGGTCGATCACCCACGCCGCGCCCTCGTCGGGAACGGTCTTGCGTTCGTCCTCCTCCTCGCCGACGATGGCGTCGTCCGGAAACGACTCGCGGATCGACTCGATCACGGTGCGCTGGGCCGCTCGGTCGGCTTTCGTCACCACGTCGTCCTCGCCCTTCCGCTCGACGGCGATGTCGTTCCGGAAGTGGTCGTCGGCCACGCGTCCGCCCGCGCGAGCCGCGCGCTCCGTGACGGCCGCGCGCTCGGCTGTGTCGCTCATGACCGGCATCGGTGACCCCGACGCGTATAAACGTCGATCCGCGACCTCGCGTCCGCCCCCTCGCGCCGCGGTTCGCCCTCTTCGAGGGCGGTCGCCGCGAGATTATTAACTCGATTCCGAATCCGAGTATACTTAAGTAACGCCAGACCCATCGATCGGGTATGCACCCAGAGGAAGCGGTCCGTCAGCTCGAGTACGCCATCGACGCCTCCCTCGACGAGACCGGACAGCGCACGGCCGCCGGATACCGCCCCACGTTCGAGCGCGTCGCCGAGCGCGCCGACGGCTCGGCCGTCTACGCGCTCGCCTGCGACCTCGCCGGCGAGGTCGCCGCCGGAGACTGTCCAAGCCCCGCCGAGGCGAACGCGACCGCCGAGCGCGTGCTCAGCGACTGGACGTACACCGACGGCGGAACGTAGTCGGAGCACCGGTCCCCGGTCTCACGCTCTTTCTCTCCGGTCGCGTCGCTTCGAGAGCCGCCGCTCGGCGTGCCGATTCGGTGGCCTCGTTCTGCGCTCCCCTCACAGCTCGATCCGGTCGCCGATCCGCGGCGCGCTCGCCGCGACCCCGTCCTCCCGCAGGTCCTCGGCGAAGGCCTCGCAGCGGTCACCGTGGTTCACGAGCACCCGAGCGTCGCGATAGGCGTCCACGAACGACTCCAACCCCTCGCGGTCCGCGTGCGCGGAGAAGTCGTACGACTCCACGCGGGCGCCGACCGGGCGGACCCGCCCGTTTATCGCCAGTCGTCCGTGGTCCTGGAGCTCGCGGCCCGGCGTCCCCTCGACCTGGTAGCCCGTCAGCGTCACGAGGTTCGTCGGACTGGCGCGAATCTCCGGGAGGTACGAGTGGACGGGGCCGCCCGCGAGCATCCCCGAGGTGGTGATTATCAGCTCGTTGTCGGCGGCGATCCGCTCGCGCTGCCCGTCCCGGCCGGTGACGAAGCGCGCGGCGCCCGTCGCCCGACGGAGCGCTTCCGGATCGCGGAGGAACTCGGGGTGTCGGCGCAGTAGCCGGGTCACCTCGATCCCCATGCCGTCGACGTAGGGAGTGAGCCCGTTCGCCTCGGCGACGAGCATGAGCTCTTGGGTCCGCCCGATCGCGAACGCCGGGGCGACGACGGTCCCGCCCTCCCATATCGTCGTCCGCACGCTCTCGGCCCAGCGGTCCTCCACCGCGCGGCGGTCCTCGTGCGTCACGTCCGCGTACGTCGACTCGCAGATCACCGCGTCGGCGTCGGGGCGCGCCGTCGTCCCCGAGACGAGCCGCTGATCGTCGGTGTGGAAGTCGCCGGTGTACAGCAGGCGGGTCTCTCCGTCGTCCACCAGGACGTGCGCGGACCCCGGAATGTGCCCGGCGTCGAACAGCGTCACCTCGTACTCGGTCCCGCCGGCCTCGGCGACGAACGGTTCCTCGGAGGCGTGCCGCGCTTCGACCTCGCCGAGCCGGGCGACGTGCTCCTCCGAGAAGGGACAGAGCGGGCTGTTTCCGTGCAGTTTGAGCGTGTCGCGCGCGAGCGTCCGCGTCAGGTCCGCGGTCGGCGGCGTCCAGTGGACGGTCGGGCGTCGGTCGCCCTTCAACAGCGCGGGCACCGCGCCGGCGTGGTCGAGGTGGCCGTGCGAGACCACGACCGCGTCGGGCTCGGGGTCGCGGACCGGGTACTGCGGCGGCTCCGCGGTCAACAGGCCGTAGTCCAAGAGCAGCGCGTCGTCGACGAGGACCGCGCTGCGACCGACCTCGCGGGCGCCGCCGAGGAACTCGACCTTCATTGGCGGTCCGTAGCCGCCCGCGGCGTTAGTGCTCGTCGGTCCCGGCGCCGGCGGTCCTGGCGCCGTCGGTCCCCGCGCCGTCGAGCCGCGCCGCGACCGATCCGAACACCGGCGCCGGCCCGAGGAACCACACCCACGCCGCGAGCGCGAGCGCGCCCGGCAGCTCCGGCAGCGCCGGCCCCGTCACCGGCCACCGCCCCGCGAGGAACGTCGCCCAGACCGCGACGTGGACCGGGACGAACGCGAGGGCGAGTTTCCCGGTCGTCGTCCCCCTGCGGACCGTCCCGTCGACGGCGAAGGCGACGGTGAGAAGCGCGTAGAAGGCGATTGCCGACGGGCCGTGGAGCGGTTCCGTGAGATCGAAGACGCCGACACCCGCCAACGCGACCATCGCGAACGCGAGGACGACGGCGCGGAGCGCGGCGCCCCGGGAGTCTCGCGCACGCCCGAGTTCGACCGCGTACCCCGCGCCGACGGCGCCGCCGAGGATCAGTCCCCAGTTGAACACGGGCGCGCTCGCTCCGCGGATCCCGAGGTCGGAGAGGGCGTCGCTGGACCACGAGAACGTCGGGTCGAGGATGATCGCCGCCGCGATGCCGCCGAGCGCGAGGAGCGTCGCCGTCGCGCCGAGGGTTCGCGTCCTGCGGGTCGGGCTCGCGTCGAGAGGCCTCGCGCCGGCGTCATCGCCCATCCGTCGGGTTCAGTCGAGCCGCTCCGCGGCGTCCCGCTCGACGAGGGGCGCCGCGTTCTCGACGGGGAGGCTCACGACGTCCTCGCTCGCGAGGTCGTACTCGCGCTCGTCGACGCCGAAGATGGCGCCCACGTCGCGGGTGATCCGGACGGTCGCGCGGTCGCCGACCGCGGAGTCGCCGCCCGCTTCCGTCGCGGAGTCCGCCTCGGATCCCGCCGCGCCGTCGGCCGGGCCGGTGTCGGTCGCGGCGATAGCGGCCTCGACCGATTCGGTTCCGGAATCCGGCTCCTCGACGGCCTCGCGCTCGTCGACCCCCGGTGCCCCGGGCGGCGCCGGCTCCGGCGGGACCGCGGTCGGACCGCCGTCGGTGGTGGCGTCCGCCGCGTCACCGGTGTCCGCCTCGTCGGTCTCGCCGCCCATGGCGCCCGCGAGCGCGTCGGCGTCCCCGCCGCTCCCGGCACGAGGGACCCCGTTCGCGGGCTCCGGATCCGGAGCGGGTGAGGCCGGCTCGTCGCCCGGGTCGGCGGCGGCCTCCTCCGTCGACCGGCGACCCTCCGAGATCCCGTCCGCCGCGGGATCAACGCCGGAGGCAGGCGCCTCGCTTGGGGGCTCTGCCGGTGCCTCGGTCGAGGACTCTACTGGCGCCTCGGTCGAGGATTTAGCCGGTGTCTCGCCGGAGAGCACGTCGAGCACGCGCGACTTGTTCCCCTCGATTCGGTCGACGAGGTCGTCGAACAACCGCCGCTCCTCGGTCGTCATCCCGTCGGCGTCGACCGGCATGTCGGCCGCCGCGAACGACGCGAGCTTGACCACCTTGCCGACCCGGCGCTCGTACAGCGCCTCGGCGACCTCCTCCGCGGTCTCCACCTCGTCCGAGAGACGGCGGACGTCGTCGTCGGAGAAGGGCTTGTCGACCTGTTCGGCGCGCCGGTCGCGGGCCGCGCGCAGGTCGGCGACGTAGGCGGCCACGTCGTCGTAGAAGGAGTCCCGCAGGTGCTGGAGGCTGTCCTTGCGGCGTTCCTTCGCCTGGGCCGATCTGAGCTCGTCGAGATTCATCATTCGGGGGCTTTCCGTGCCTCGCCGCGGGTCATGAGGAAGACCCCAGCGAACTCGGGCACGGTGTTTCTACCGGATTCGACTAACACTCTCTCGCCGTTTAGTTCTACCGTCCGCTCGGCGTCGCTCTCGATCCGGATCTCGCGGCCGGCGAATCGGTCCGGCACCGCGTCCCGCAGCGGGTCGAAGTCGGCGAGCTCGTCGCGTTCGATCGGCGTGACGACGAGGCCGGAGCCGCCGTGGAGCGTCCCCGGGAGCCGGATCAGCCGGCGCGTGTCGGTCGTCACCGGTTCGTCGATCGGCGCGGTGTCGGTCGCGGCCACGCGCGAGGCGATCGCGGAGACGAGCCGGCGCACGCCCGGCCCCCCGGCCTCGACGTTGCCCTCGCGGACCGCGGTCGGGTTGCGGTCGAACGCGCCGAGGATCGTCTCCGCGCGCCCCTCGCCGATACCGTCTAACTCCATGAGGCGTTCGCGGGCCGCGTCCTCGTCCATGTCGCGGAGGTCGTCGGCGTACGCGACGAGCGCCTCGTGGACGCGGGCGCCCCACCCGCCCTCGGTGCGGAGCACGCGCTTCGTCGTGCCGCGGTCCGAGACGGTGCGGATCAGGCCCTCGGTGTCGAGGTCGATCGCGCGCACGTAGTCGACGACCTCCCGCCGGGCCTCGCTGTCCAGTTCGCGCACGCTCTCGTCGCGGACGTGGACGTGGTAGCCGCGTCCGCCCGAGAAGACGACGGTGAGGTCGTCGAAGGCGAAGTCGTCGTCGAGGAAGTCCAGCAGGCGACGGAGGGCGTCTTTACACGCCGCCAGCATCTCCGGGTACGGGGTCGCGTCGGGGTCCACGTCGGGGAGGTGGTCGGCGTCGAGGTCGAAGATCAGGTCGGCGGAACGCCACCCCTTCTTCGACATCGTCGAGGCGCCGGGGTCGTCGTACCGCGCGGCCGAGAAGTAGGCGTGCCGGGGCGCGTTGTCCGCGAAGAACGTGTCGACGTCGCCGAGGTCGTACAGCGACTGGTGGCGGACCATCGTCGTTCCGGAGCCCGGCGTCCACGGGATGTGGCCCCACTCGCGGAGGTTCGCGTCCGGCGGGAGCGACGGCGAGGCGCGGCGGTAGTAGTCGCCGAACCGCCCCTTCAGGTACTCGCGCGTCCGGTCGTCCATCGTCTCCACGAGTACCGGCGGTCGACGTATCAACGTATCGTTCGCCGGCGACGTCGGGCGGCCACAACACTATCCCGGGGCGCGCCGTATCCGCGCCCATGCGCTCCGAAGACGAAGTTCGCGAGCAGTACGAGTTCCTCCGCGAACAGCTCGACGACGAGGAGATGTCCCACCGCGGCGTCGAGCAGCTGTTCACCCACTACAAGCGCGCTCTCGGGTGGGTGCTGGAGGAGGAGCACATGTGAGGCGCGTCCGGCGTGACGGACCCGACCCTCGTTGCAATCCCTGTAACGTGTTACTGACAGAACACCAGTAGCCGGCCCTCGTTACATTTATGAGTCGGAACCGTGTACAACCGTGTGACGCTTCGTCTGGAGGGCCGAAGCGTCAGCGGGGACCAATCGGCCGCCCGACGCGGCTTTTTTCCGCGTCGGGCGCGCCGGCTTTCTGCGCAGTCGACAATCAAAACTGACGAGCCGCGGGATCGACGGCCTTCGCGACGAGCGGCGCAACCGGCGATCCCCTGCGACGGGACCGATCGCGCGGCGACCGCTCTGACCGCCCGTACGCATCGATGTGTCATTTCTATACCACTAATTGCGGACGCGAATCGAGTCTAACCGCGGATTCACCGTTATTCGAGTGACATAACGGAATCAGGCGGACCGGGTTGTTGCCCGCGCTGGAGCGCGGATCGACGTGGTTTATAACGGTAAATTTATTTATTTAGAACAGGAATATACGGTCAGTTGTATGTACGACCTCACGGGTTTTCAGCGTGACTTGCTTTACGTGATCGCCGGTCTGGACGAGCCTCACGGGCTCGCGATCAAAGAAGAGCTCGAGGACTATTACGAGAAGGAGATCCACCACGGTCGGCTGTATCCCAACCTCGACACGCTCGTCGAGAAGGGGCTCGTGGAGAAGGGTCAACGCGACCGCCGGACGAACTACTACACGTTGACCCGCCGCGGCCGCCGCGAGATCGAGGCGCGGACCGACTGGGAGACGCAGTACGTCGACCACTGAGCGCTCGGCCGCGCCGGCGATTCGCTTTCTCCACCTCACCCTCCGGCCTCCCGGTTCTTCCGCCTCCCTACGCGCTCTCAGCGACCGTTTCTTCCGGCAGCTTCAGTTCCCTGCGCCGTAGTTGGACGTTTCTCCAACGACCGCGGGATCGCCCCGGCTTTATTTCGTTCGCGTGCGACGAGTCGGCATGGATCGACATACGGCCACGCCCGAGGTCACCGATCTCCCGGGCGACCGCGCGCGGGAGTGGGTCGATTACCACCACGAGTCGGCCGCGCCGAGCACCTACGTCTACGAGTTTGTCTGGGACCGCACCGCGCCCGCCGAGGGCCCGTTCTGCACCGACGTCGACGGCAACGTCCTCATGGACTTCACGAGCCACGTCGCCGCCGCGCCGCTCGGATACAACAACCCGCTCATCATGGAGCCGCTGGCGGAGTTCGACCTGGTCGACCCGCTGAAGATCGCGGGCCAGGACTTCTACGTCGCCGGCGGGGAGTCACCCGGCGACGGCCTCCCCGGGTCGTCCGGGCTGATGGAACGGCTCACCGAGATCACCGACCACTACGACATGGACACCGTCTTCCTCTCGAACTCCGGGGCTGAGGCGGTCGAGAACGCGATCAAGGTCGCGTACGACGACTCCGGCGGCGCCAAACACGCGATCACCTTCGACGGCGCGTTCCACGGCCGGACGCTCGGGGCGCTCTCGCTCAACCGCTCTAAATCCGTCTACCGCCGGGAGTTCCCGGAGATCAGCGGCGTCCACGACGCCCCGTTCTGCGACGACCGGACCTGCACCCCGGAGACCTGCTCGTGCGGCTTCTTCGTCGACGGCGTCTCTCGACTCCGCGAGAAGCTGGACCCCGAGCGCGGCCACATCGACCCCGACGACGTGGCGTACCTCATCTTAGAGCCCGTCCAGGGAGAGGGCGGCTACCGGTTCCCCTCCGACGCGTTCACCGACGAGATTGCCGCCCTGGTGGACGAACACGGCATCACGCTGATCGCCGACGAGATTCAGTCCGGGGTCGGTCGCACCGGCGAGATGTGGGGTTCCGACCACTACGCGCTCGAGCCGGACGTGATCTCCAGCGCGAAGGGGCTGCGCGTCGGGGCGACGATCTCCCGGTCGGACGTGTTCCCCGAGGAGAAGAGCCGGCTCTCGTCCACGTGGGGCGCCGGCGATGTGATCGCGTCCGCGCAGGGCGCGCTCACGCTCGACGCGATCCGCGAACACGACCTGATGGACAACGCCACCGTCCGGGGCCGACAGTTCAAAGAGACGATGCGCGACGCCGACCTCCCGGGGATCACCGACATCCGCGGGAAGGGGCTGATGCTCGCGCTCCAGTTCGACTCGAAAGAGCGCCGCGACGCGGCCCAGAAAGGCGCGTTCTCCCGGGGGCTGCTCACGCTGGCGTGCGGCTACGACGTGCTCCGGATTCTCCCGCCCCTCGACGTCACCGAACGCGAGATCGGACTCGGCTGCGACCTGTTGACCGCCGCCATCGCCGACGCGGCCTGAGACGACTTACCGGTCCGCGTACCACTCGGCGAACTTCTCCAACGCGCGACCGCGGTGTGACACCGCGTTCTTCCGGTCGATGTCCATCTCGGCGAACGTCTCGCCGTCGTGTTCGAAGACCGGGTCGTAGCCGAACCCGCCCTCTCCGCGCGGCGCGACGATCCGACCGGGGACGTACCCCTCGAACAGCTTGACCGGGAGGGTATCGGCCGATCCGCCCGACTCGTCCCCGCCCGACTCGCTCCCGTCCGGCCCCGCGGCGGCCGCCGCGTTCCGGTCGCCCCGATCGACGGGGTCGGGGCTCGCCGCGAAGCCGTTCCCGTCGCAGTAGCCGAGCACGCAGCGGAACGCGGCCCGCCGGTCGTCGAGGTCGGCCGCGATCTCGTGGACCCGTTCGATCCCGAGCGTCTCCTCGACGTACGAGGAGTACGGGCCGGGGAAGCCGTCGAGCCCCTCGACGAACAGCCCCGCGTCGTCGACGAGCACCGGTTCGCCCGCGTGGCGGTACGCCTCCCGGGCGCCGCGGGCGGCGATGGGGCCGAGCTCCGGAGCCTGGATCTCCGGGTAGTCGAAGTCGAGGCGCTCCACCGAGCCGTCCGGGAGGTAGCGCTCCGCCTCGCGCACCTTCCCGGGGTTCGTCGTCACGTATCTGAGCACGGATCCGAGTGGGGACGGCCGGAACGAATAGCCGTCGGTCGCGGCCGTCCGCGGCCGCCGATCCGACGGACGAATTCCCGTCAGCACGTTTTTGTTGGTTCGTCTAAATATGCCGCACATGGCCCTCCCGACGTTCGAGAAATCGAGGCTGATCGGGCTCGTCGCGATCCTCTCGTTCGGCCTCACGTCCCTGTTCGCCGTCCTCCTTCCGGAGGTGCTGGAACCGCTGATCCCCGCCACGTTCGTCCTCGGCTTCTTCGTGATCATCCCGTTGGCGCTGCTGCTCGGCGAGGACTTCCCGCTCGTCGAATCCGAGGGAGCGGACGGGGACCTCGCGTCGTCGACCGCGACGACCGAGGATTCGCTGGCGACGCTGCGCGAGCGGTACGCGACGGGCGAGATCGACGAGGCGGAGTTCGAGCGACGGCTCGACCGACTGCTCGAGACGGAGGAACTGGCGGACCGTGTCGACGCCGGCGGTGGGGACCGAGCCGGATCCCGCGACCGACGCGAGTGCGAAACGGAACGGGAGTGACGGACGACGGCCCGCACCGGAAGCCGAGACGGCTCGCCGCTGACCCGCGAGGGACACCCTCTTAAGAATCGACCGTCTGGAACGGACGGACATGTTGATCGCCGGAACCGTTATCGCCGACCCGGAGACCGTCGTTCCCGACGGCGCGGTCGTCGTCGAGGGGACGACGATCGCCGCGGTCGGCGAGTCCGACGCCCTCCGCGACGAGTACCCCGACCACGAGCGTCGCGAGCTCGACCTCGTCGCGCCCGGACTGGTCGGCGGCCACGTGCACTCGGTGCAGTCGCTCGGGCGCGGGATCGCCGACGACGCCGCCCTCCTCGACTGGCTGTTCGATGCCGTGCTCCCGATGGAGGCCGCGATGGACGCCGAGGCGACGCGCGCCGCCGGCTTCGACCGGCTCGGAACGCTTCGGGAGGGCCAGCGCGCTGACGTGATCGGGCTCACGACCGACCGCACGCGCGCCACCCCGGTCCACGACCCGCGTTCGCACCTCGTGTACGCCGCCCACGGCGACGACGTGGTCTTCGCCGTGGTCGACGGGCGGGTCCGGTACGACGGGGGCGAGCACGTCGGTATCGACGCCGACGCGGTCCGCGAGCGCGCCACCCGAGAGGCGAAGCGGGTGGTCGAGGAAGCGGGAATCGACACGGCCGAGTCGTAGCCCGCCGTTTCGGCGGTCCTCGGTGGGATTTCCCCGCGAATCCA
The DNA here is from genome assembly GCF_046498025.1 of Halorubrum sp. Taxonomy (NCBI): domain Archaea; kingdom Methanobacteriati; phylum Methanobacteriota; class Halobacteria; order Halobacteriales; family Haloferacaceae; genus Halorubrum; species Halorubrum sp. The sequence continues at coordinate 30,530 of NZ_JAWOBM010000034.1, read as the reverse complement.
GAGCGATGAAAACCGGTTTGATCCGTATTAATTCGGACTGAGGATCTCCGTTATATACCCGTCCGGAGCGCGTCGGGTGAATCACCATGACGGACCGACCGCGGACGACGGGCGAGGATCGCTCTCAGGACGCTTCCGCCGCCGGCTTCCGGCGACGGGAGTTCGTGGCGCTCGGCGCGGGCGTGAGCGCGACGATGCTCGCGGGCTGTGCCGGCGACGGGGACCTCACCTCCTCGGACGGGTCGGACGGCACGGACGGCTCCGAGACGCTCACCGGCAACTTCCGACTGCTCATCAGCGACGCTCCCGCGGACATCGGCGACTTCGATCAGCTGAACGTCACCCTCGACGAGGCTCGGGTCTTCGAGGCGCAGGACGGGGACGACGAGGCCGATGACGACGAGGCCGATGACGACGAGGACGCGGAGACCGAAGATGAAGAGACAGACGGCGAGGACGACGGGTCCGACCAGACCGGCAACGAGACCGAGACCGAAAGCGACTCCCCGAACGGAACTGCGGACGAAGACGACGGTGAGGACGATGCGGAGAATGACGGTGAGGACGATGCGGAGAATGACGGTGAGGACGACGAAGACGACGAAGACACCGAGGGCGACCGCGGCTTCACCGTCGTCGACCTCGACGACGCGACCGTCGACCTCACACAGGTGATCGACGAGGACGCGACAGCCGTGTTCGACGGCGAGATCCCGGCCGGGAGCTACGAGAAGGTCGAGCTCTCCGTCACGACGGTCGAAGGGATCGTCGACGGCGAGGAGGTCGACGTGAAGCTCCCGAGCGAGAAGCTCCAGATCACGAACGGCTTCGAGGTCACGCCCGACGAGCCGGTCAGCTTCGTCTTCGACATCAACGTCGTCAAGCGCGGCCAGAACAACGGCTACATCCTCAAGCCCGTGATCTCCGGGAGCGGGGTGGCGGGCCGGGACGTCGAGGTCAACGAGATCGACGACGAGGGCGAAGACGAGGACGAATCAGACGATGCCGACGAATCAGACGACGAGGGCGACTCCGACGACGGGAACGAAACCGACGGCGAGGAATCGGCGGACGAGGACGATGAAGACGGGGCGACCGAAAGCGAGACCGACGACGCAGAGAACGGGACTGCCGACGGGAGCTGATCACGAGACGCCGAGACGCGTCGCACGGAAGCGGGCTGACGCGCTGACGATTTCTTTTCACGCAGAAGGCCGCTACGAGGACGTCTCCACGGAGGGAACGGCCGCAGTCGGGGACTTCGCCCACCGCAGCGCGGCGTCGTCGTCGTTGAACGCCTCGGTGTCGATCCCCTCCACGTCGATCGTCCGCTTGAGATAGCGGCGCTTCGAGCGCTCGCCGACGATGGCGAACCGGTTCACGCCGCGAGCGACGGCGATCTGCGCGGACTCGCGGAGCGCCCGCCGTCCGGCGTCGGAACAGGGCCGACTCGTTCGCACGACGATCACGACGGCGTCGATCGGGCGGTCGGCGGTGACGGTCCGCCACCGGTCGAGCAGCGCCTCGCCGTCGGCGGGGCTGAGCCCCGTCCCGTGCGGGAACTCGACGACCAGCACCTCGTCGTCGGTCCGCAGCGACCAGCGCTCGCTCGGTTGCATGGCAAGAACCCGAACCTGTCGGTAAATAAACCCACGGACTAGATTATCTAATCTGATAAATTGGATGCCAGTATTTTTGGCTCAAAGCGCCGCGAGAGGCCTCGTGCTCTCCGCTCGAGATCGGAGGCCGTTTCGTCGAGGACGAATCTCGTCGTTGAAACCTACCGGTTCGACGAGATGTCGTCGGTCGTTTCGCCGTCTTCGGCCGTCTCGACGACCGCCTCGGCGAGGGCCGCGAAGTCGGCGTCGTCCGGGACGACGTCGACGGCGATCCCGTGTTCCGCAGCCGTCTCCGCGGTCGGCGGACCGATGGCGCCCACGACCGCGTCGGTCAGCCCCGCGATCGCCGCCTCGCGAACCCCTCGCTCCTCGGCGGCCTCGAGGAAGTGCGTCACCGTGAGCGACGAGGTGAACGCGGCGGCGTCGAGGTCGCCCGCGGCGGCCAACTCGGCCGACTCGCCGGCGCCCTCCGGCCGCGTCAGGCGGTAGAGAACCGTCTCGTTCACCGTCGCGCCGGCCGCGCGGAGGCCGTCTACGAGCACGTCGCTGCCGTGATCCGAGCGCGCCACCTCGACCCGCCGGCCGTCGACGCGGTCGGAGAGCGCCTCGACCAGCCCCGCCGAGGTGTACTCGTCGGGGACGATATCCACGGTCCAGCCCGCTTCGCGGGCCGCGGCGGCGGTCGCGGGACCGATGGCGACGAGGGTCGCCTCGCCCGGTTCCCAGCCCGCCTCCGCAGCGAGCTCGACGCCGGTCTTGCTCGTGAGGACGACGTACGGCGCGGAGTCGGGGACCGCGCCCGTCGGTTCGACGGCGAGCATCGGGTCAGAGACCGGGTCGGCGCCGAGCGACTCCAGCAGCGCCACGGCGTCGTCGATCCGCTCGTCGGCCGGGCGGAAGACGGCGACACGAGGGGCGTGGTCGCTCTCGTTCGTCCCGCCGTCGGCGTCGCTCACGCCTCCCCACCCCGCTCGCCGTCGTTTCGGAGGAACTCGACGACGCGGTCCCGGGTGGCCGCTACGTCGCCGATCACGGTGATCGCGGGCGGCTCGATCCCCACCTCGTCGCGGACCTCGACGATCGAGTCGAGGGTGCCGGTCGCGACGCGCATCTCCGGCCACGTCGCGCGCTCGACCAGCGCGACGGGGGTGTCGCCGTCGAGTCCGGCGGCGCGGAGCTCGGCGGTGTACGCGGGGAGCTTCCCGACGCCCATCAGCACGACGACTGTGCCGCCGGTCGCGGCGAGCGCGTCCCAGTCGATCGCCGACTCGTCTTTGGTCGGGTCCTCGTGGCCCGTGACGAAGGAAACGGAGGAGGCGTGGTCGCGGTGGGTCACCGGGATCCCGGCGACCGCGGGGCCCGCGATCGCGGAAGTGACGCCGGGGACGACCTCGAAGGGGATCCCGGCCTCGGCGAGGTGCTCGGCCTCCTCGCCGCCCCGGCCGAAGACGAACGGGTCGCCGCCCTTGAGCCGGACGACCGACTTCCCCTCGCGCGCGAGCTCGACGAGGCGCCGGTTCGTGTACTCCTGCGGGGTCCACTCGCCGCCGGCGCGCTTGCCGACGTCCTCGCGCTTCTCCGCCGGGATCTCCCCGAGGATCTCCGGGCCGGGGAGCTTGTCGTGGAGCACCACGTCGGCCGACTCGATCAGCCGGGCGGCCTTCACGGTCAGCAGGTCCGGGTCGCCCGGACCGGAGCCGACGAGGTAGACGGTGCCGACGTCAGCCGGTCGGTCGTCGACCGACTGCTCGTCGTCGGCTGGGGCCTCATCCGACCGCTCGTCGTCGCTCCGAGCGTCGTCCGACCGTTCCCCCTCACTCATCGTCCGCCTCCTGCCGGGTCCCCTCGTCCGTCTCGGCCTCCTCGCGGGCGGCCGCGATCAGGTCGGCGGCGCCCCGGTCGGCCAGGTCCGCCGCGAACGACTCAGCGGCCTTCGCGTGCGATCGGATCGGGAGGTCGCGGGTGGCCGCCACCTCCTCGGTGCCGTCGGTCGAGAGCACGCGGACGCGCGTGTGGACGTGCTCGCCCTGTACGAGCGCCGAGACCCCGATCGGGGCGACACAGCCGCCGTTGAGCCCGCCGAGGATCGTCCGCTCGACGGTGACCGCCACCCGGGTCCGAGGGTGGTCGACGGCGGAGCGCACCGCCTCGATCACGTCGGGGTCGGTCGCGGTCACCGCGATGGCGCCCTGTCCCGCCGCGGGGACGAACTCCTCGCGCGGGAGCCTGGTCGTCGGGACCTCGTGGAACAGGTCGGAGCGGCGGAGGCCGGCCTCTGCGAGGACGATGGCGTCGTACTCCGTCTCGACCTTCCGCTCCATCGCCGAGCGCTCCAGGTCGGAGAGGGAGTCGAACCACTCTTCGACGGTCTGGTCGAACTCCTCGTCGATCTCGCTCTCCTCGTCCTCATCGTCGTCCGCGTCGGCTCCCTCGCCCCCGTCGCCGCCCGCCTCGGCGGTCATCGCGCTCGCCTCGCCCGAGGCGATCAGCCGGCGCTCGTGTTCCGCCTGCAGGCCGGGCGCGAGCAGCTTCTCGATCCGGGTGTCGACGTTGCCCCGCAGGGGCTCGACGACGAGATCCGGGCGCGCGGCCTTGATCTGCGCGGTCCGCCGGAGCGAGCCGGTGCCGACCACCGAGCCCGGGGGGAGGTCCTCGATCCCGATCCCGTCGGGGTGGACGAGCACGTCGCCGGAGGGCGCGCGCTCGGGCACGCCGGCGACGACCATGTCGTCCATTCCCTCGGTCGGCACGTCCTTCAGCGAGTGGACGGCGAGGTCGGCGTCGCCGGCGAGCACCTCCTCGTCGAGCGAGCGGACGAAGGCGCCGGTCTTCCCGAGCCGGTGGATCAGCTCGTCGGGGATCTGGTCGCCGCGGGTCTCGACGCGGCGGAGTTCCACGTCGCGTCGGCGGCTCGACAGGGCGTCGCGGACGGTCCCGGCCTGCCGGAGGGCCAGGTCCGACCCGCGCGTGGCGAGCCTGAGGGTCTCGGTCATACCAGACCGGAGGTCCCCCGCGTTCAAAAGGGCATTAGTTCGGGCGTCGCGCCGGAACGCGGGCGGAGCGAGGAGCACCGACACGATCGTTTATAAACGGCGGTGCGGTGGCGCGTGCCGGTGAGCGGCCCTCAGGCCGCGAGCCGTGCACGCGAGGGAGGCAGCGGTCCGGCGCGGCGTCGCCCGCGCCGGGCCGCCTGCCGAGGCTGGGGAGGCGTGAGGCTGTTGTGCGGTGCGGGACGGTTGCGGTCGGGTGGGCCTCAAAGGGGCAGCTGCGAGGACGAAGCACGCTGCAGCAAGCACCGCAGGAACGAGCGGAGCGAGTGACGAGGAGCGCAGCAAAGCGCGCGAGTCGTCGCAGCTGGGGCTTTGGACGTCTTCACCGTGATCCGCGGATACGTATCTATCAGTCAGCGGCCGGGTGTTCGGACGCGCCCGCGACGACAGGGGCGTCCTTTATATACTATTCCGCCTCCGAGTCACGAGCAACACCTGCCGAACCGAAGGTGTGTTAGTGCTCGGGGCCCAACTCGGAGTAATGGGAGTTCAGGAGCAGTACCCGTTCGACGTGGAGGCGCTCCGGGCCGACTTCCCCATCCTCGACCGGAAGGTCGGCGGCGATCCGGAGTCGCCGGGGGAGGGTCCGGGTGACGACACGCCGCTCGTGTACCTCGACAACGCGGCGACCTCGCACACGCCGGACCAGGTCGTCGACACGATTTCCGACTACTACCGCGGCTACAACGCCAACGTCCACCGCGGGATCCACCAGCTGAGCCAGGAGGCCTCCGTCGCCTACGAGCAGGCCCACGACACGGTCGCCGACTTCGTCGGCGCCGCGGGCCGCGAGGAGATCGTCTTCACGAAGAACACCACCGAGGCGATGAACCTCGTCGCGTACGCGTGGGGCCTCGAGGAGCTCGGCCCCGGAGACAACGTCGTCCTCTCCGAGATGGAACACCACGCGTCGCTCGTGACGTGGCAGCAGATCGGCAAGCGGACCGGCGCCGACGTGCGCTTCATCGACGTCACCGACGAGGGGCGGCTCGACATGGACGACGCCGCGGCGCTCGTCGACGACGACACGCAGATGGTGTCCGTCGTCCACGTCTCGAACACGCTCGGGACGATCAACCCGATCGCCGAGCTGGCCGACCTCGCGCACGACCACGACGCGTACATCTTCGCCGACGGGGCGCAGTCGGTGCCGAACCGCGCGGTCGACGTCGGTGAGCTCGGCGTCGACTTCTTCGCGTTTTCCGCGCACAAGATGTGCGGCCCGACCGGGATCGGCGCGCTGTACGGTCGCGAGGAGCTGTTGGAGTCGATGCAGCCGTACCTCTACGGCGGGGACATGATCCGACGCGTCTCCTTCGCGGACTCCACCTGGGAGGACCTGCCGTGGAAGTTCGAGGCCGGCACCCCCTCCATCGCGCAGGGGATCGGCTTCGCGGCGGCGATCGAGTACCTCGAGGAGATCGGGATGGACCGGATCGAGGCCCACGAGGACCTCCTCGCCGAGTACGCCTACGACGAGCTGACCGACCTGGGGGGCGTGGAGATCTACGGGCCGCCCGGCGACGACCGCGGCGGGCTCGTCGCGTTCAACGTCGACGGGGTCCACGCGCACGACCTCTCCAGCATCCTCAACGACTACGGGATCGCGATCCGGGCCGGCGACCACTGCACGCAGCCCCTCCACGACGAGATGGGCGTCGCCGCCTCCGCGCGCGCCTCGTTCTACCTCTACAACACCATCGAGGAGATCGACGCCTTGGTCGAGGCGGTCGGCGAGGCGCGCGACCTGTTCGCGTAGGCCGGCGAGACCCTCGCGCCCGGACCGACGGAACCCTTTTGACGCGCACCGGCCTATCTGTGACCGATATGGGACTGGGCTCGGACATGTACCGACAGCAGATCCTCGACCACTACAAGAACCCGCGCAACTACGGTGAACTCGAGGATCCGGACTTCACGCACGTCGGCGAGAACCCCTCCTGCGGCGACACGATCCGGATGGACGTCGGCCTCGACGAGGCGGGCGAGACGATCGAGGCGGTGCGGTTCACCGGCGACGGCTGCGCCATCTCGATGGCCTCCGCGAGCATGCTCTCCGAGCGGCTGCACGGGATGGCCGTCGACGACCTCCACGCGCTCGACACCGACGACGTCACCGAGATGCTCGGCGCGGAGATCTCCCCGATGCGCGTGAAGTGCGCGGTGCTCGGCCGGCAGGTCGCACAGGACGGCTCGAAGATCCACCGCGGCGAGTTGGACCCCGACGACCGCACGATCACCGAGGAGTAGGCGACGCGGGTCGCGTCGTCTCCCGACGACTGCGGCCATCGCCTGGCGGTGACGGTCGCGTCCCGGCCGTGACGGTCGTCCCGAGCCCACCGGACTTTTGCTCGTCAACCACGTTCGTCCGCCCATGAGCGACGGGTTCGACAAGGAGGCCGAACGAGAGAAGCTCCGCGAGAAGCTCGCGGACGACGACGAGAAGCGCGAACACACCCAGCGGATGTCCGAGCTGCTCCTCAAGGGGGCGACGATGACGAACCGCCACTGCGACGACTGCGGCGACCCCATCTTCCGGCACGGCGGGCGGGAGTTCTGCCCGACCTGCCACACCGTCGACGCGGCGGACGTGGAGAACGCCGAAACAGCCGGACCAGCCGGGGACCCGGCGGGGACGCCGGGGACGTCCGCAGCGGAGGCGGTCGACGCCTCGGACGCGCCGTCGGCGAACGACGAGGCGATCGGGGGCGACCGGTCGCCGACGGCGAGCGGCGGGGACTCACCGCCGCAGACCCGTGCGAACGGGACCGCAGTGCCCGACTCGTCAGTCGGGTCTTCCGACCCGGCGAGGGCCGGATCTCCGCCGTCGGCGGACGCCCCCACCGGCGGCTCGGCTCCGTCGGCGGGCGCGGCCGCCGGCGGCAACGCGACTGCGGCCGGCGGATCCGGAAGCGTCGCCGACGCGCGCGCGTCGCTCACCCGGACCCTACACCGGTTCGCCGTCGCGGCGGAGGAGACGGACGACCCCCGACGGGCGCGCGACCACCTGCGGGCGGCCCGCGAAGCGGCCGAGACGCTCGCGGCGCTCGACCGGTAGCGGGAGCGGCGCGGTCGGAAAAGCGTCCCAGACGAGAGGGTTCCAGAGAAACGCAGACGAGAGGCGACGCGAATACGGACGAGCGATCCGGGCGGCCGCAGACCGTTTCGGTTTCGGACGCGCCGTCAGCCGCCCGTCGCCCGGCCGGCCGGCTCCATCTCCTCCCAGCTGGGGCGCGGGTCGCTCAGTAGCGACCGCACGATCCGAACGACGGCGTCGGTTCCGCCGCAGCAGTCGACTTCGCCGCGCTCGATGCTCCGGACGAACCGGTCGAGGTCGTCCAGCGTGACCGCGCCCGCCGCGACGGCGCCAGTAATCGTCTCCGTTTCGCTCTCCATCACCCGCACGAGAGCGGTCGGTGTGGTCGAACTGCGCTGATCGGTGTTCGGTGCGATTCTGGACTCCATTGTAGCCATGTCAATTTTCACTACAACCCGAGTTAATATATTACTACCGGTAGCTGTCGCGGATCTGACTGCTTCTCGTCGCGACGGCTCCGCTCGGCGGAGTCGGACGCAGCGCGACGCGTCCGCCCGTGGATCGTCGCCGCTGGAGTACCGTCGCGTCGGGGGGAGCGCCGCCGCACTCGGAGACGCGTCGCTCTCGGCGGTTCCGACTCGTCGCTCGGGCCCTCGTTACCGGCCGCTCTCGACGGCGATCCGCATGTCAGTCGCCAGCCGTTCGGCGCGGTCTGCGTCGGCGGACTCGGCGTAGATCCGGATCTTCGGCTCCGTCCCGGACGGCCGGACGAGCACCCACGCGTCGCCGTAGTCCAGGCGGTAGCCGTCGGTGGTGTTCGGCTTCGCGTCGGCGGTCTCCACGTACGCCCGCGCCGCGGAGAGCATGTCGTCGCGCTCGTCGGCGTCCGCGTACTCGACGTTCCGACGCACGAAGTGATAGTCCGCGTAGGGCGCGACGACCTCGCTCACGGGCTCGCCGGCGGCCGCGAGCAGTTCGAGGAAGCGGGCACCGATGTACGCGCCGTCCCGCGAGAGCCGGTACGGCGGGAAGAACACCCCGCCGTTGCCCTCGCCGGCGATGGGGACGTTCACCCCCTCCTCGTGGAGCTCGCGCGTCCGGGTGATGATGTTCGTCGCGCCGATGGGGGTCAACTCGAGGTCGGCGTCGTTCGCGTCGCAGACGTCGACGAGCCGCTGTGAGACGTTGACAGCGCTGACGACGGCGTCACCCGGCTCCACGCAGGCGTCGGCCATCGCCGCGAAGGACGTGTCGCCGTCGACGAACTCGCCGTTCTCGTCGACGAAGACGCCCCGATCCGCGTCGCCGTCGTGGGCGATTCCCACGTCGGCGTCGGAGGTCGCGACGAGCCGCGAGAGCGACTCGAGGTTCTCCCGGACCGGCTCCGAATCGCGGCCGGGGAAGTGGCCGTCGGGGGTCGCGTTCACCGTCAGCACCTCACAGCCCAGCTCGCGGTAGATCCGCGGCGAAGAGACCGAGGCGGCGCCGTGGCCGGGATCGACGGCGACCGTCAGGTCGGCGTCGGCGATCGCCTCGCGGTCGACCGCGTCGAGCAGCTGGTCGACGTAGTCGTCGGCCGCGCCCTCGACCGCGGTCGTCGCCCCGGCGGTCCGCCAGTCGGCGAGGTCGTAGTCGTCGTCGAGGACGCGGCGCTCGATCCGTTCGAGCACGTCGACCGCGAGCTCGATGCCGTCGTCGCCGACGAGCTTGATCCCGTTGAACTCCGGCGGGTTGTGCGAGGCCGTGACGAGCACGGCTGGGACCTCGGCGGACTCGCAGTAGTTCCCGACCGCGGGCGTCGGCACGACGCCGAGCCAATCGACGTCGCACCCGACCGCGGCCAGCCCGCTCGCGGCGGCGTTGGCGAACAGCTCGCCGGTGGTGCGGGTGTCGCGGGCGACGGCCACCCGGTCGGCGTCCCACACCGTGCCGGCCGCCTTCGCGATGTCGAGGACGAGCTCCGGCGTGAGGTACCGCAGCGCGACCCCGCGAATGCCGCTGGATCCGAACAGCTCCATGCGCGGCAATGGGCCGGCCGACCGGAAAGCGGTTCCGAACCCGGGGCAGGGGAGGAGCGGAGTGACACGAGTGGCCAGACGATCGGGAAGTCGCCGCCGATCGACGGGGGAGACTCGGACCCTTCAAACCCGTCCCGCCCCTACGGTTCGCATGGAGCGCACGCGACGCGACCTGTTGGCGCGGACCGGGGTGGCGCTCACCGCCGCGGGATCGCTCGGTACCGCCGGCTGTCTCGACTTCGCCGCCGCCGACGGACCGGAGGGCCCGGAGGGGACCCCCGAGACGCTGTCCTGCGAGGACGACGACTTCGTCCGGCTCGCACAGCCCTTCGAGGGCGAGATCGAGGGGACGCTCGTGACGACCGAGGCGACCACGTTCGAGCTGTCGTCGGAGGGGAACTCGGAGACGTACGGCCAGTCTATCCGACTGGTGCTGCGGAACACCGGCGAGGAGCCGGGGACGACGCTCGGTCGCCACGCCTACTCGATCCAGCGGGAGACCGGGGCGGGATGGCTCGACGTGCGCGGCTCGACGACGGGTGAGCCGGTCGAACTGCCCCGCTCTGAGGAGACGGTCGACTCGAACGGGGCGTACAGCTGGTCGATCGACCTCGAGGAGGAGGAGATCGCGTCGGCGGTCCCCGACCTCGACCTGCGGGTCTGTCCGCCGCTCGGTCCCGGTACCTACCGGTTCGTCTACTGGGGCGTGGTCGACGCGCCGCCGATCGGTACGGAGTTCGAGCTTATCGGATAGGATCGGAGTCGGATAAGAGCGGAGTCGGACGGCGTTGCGGGCTGACAGATACGATTGGGTCACCGTCTCAGTCTTATTTAAAACGATATCCACTCTGACGGGCCGCCCACCCGCCCCCGGACGCGGAACTCGCGGTCGTCGCCCTCCACGCGCGTTTCGACGACGACTTCGAACGGCTCGTGGAGCGTGTGGACCACCTGTTCGTCGTGCGCCGTCGACCCGACGACGCCGACGAAGGGCCACCCCTCGCCCGACGTCTGCGAGGTCATGACGCGAGTGAACCGGTAGATCCGCTCGGGGTCCCAGTACATCAACAGCTGCGAGAGCGAGTAGACGCCGACCGCCCGGTCGCGGCCGGCAGACGACTCGACGACGTCGGTGAACTTGATCCCGATGTCGGTGAGGTTCCCGGCGCTGCCGACGTACTTGGTCGTCGGCGTGTCGTCGCGCTTGTCGCCCTGCTCGTGGGTGACGCAGTCGATGACGGTCACGTCGTCGCCGTCCCGCCCCGTGATCGTCTCGTAATCGCCGCGGACCTTCTCGGCGGTTCGGCCGGTCGAGATGACGACGGGCTCCGTCGTCCACTCGGCGAGCAGCCGGTTGAACAGGTCGTACTTCCCGCTCATCGGTGGGCCGCTGATGAGGACGCTGTCGGCGTCGCGGACAGCGTCAGGAAGCACGGTCATGTGTCTGGATTGAGTGGGTATCGGGTAAAACCCTTCCGAGGGTTCACTTCCGTAGCATCGGCGGGAGGTCGAGTGACGACGGGGGGCCCTCTCGGGGCGGCCGCGTTAGTGTCAGATCGCTTATCGCGCCGGGCAGGGCGGCTCGCACGGGCGGCTCCTGCGGCGCGCCGCTCCCGTCGACGAGCGACTCCCACACCTCCTCGGGGTCGTCCGCCTCGTCGGCGGCGGCGAGCGCCTTGGTCCGCCCTTCGTCGTACGCCAGCTCGACGAGGCTCCGGTCGTAGGCGCTCGGGAACGCCTCCATCACGCGCTCGAGCTCGGCGGGGCGCCGGTTGCCGACGCCCTCGGCGACGCCGAGCGCGAACGCCCGTCGGACCGCCTCCTCGCGGGTGAGCTCGTCCCACCCCGTGCCGAACGTCCGGTCGTACATCAGTGGGTCACCGTCGCGGCTGAGCCGACGCGGAGTCCGCCGTCGGTGAACTCGACGTCCTGGATGTCGGTGTCGACGTCCGTCCCGCGCATCTTCAACACCTGAATCCCGCGTCGCATTCCGTCGTCCTCGAGGTAGTTGTGCATGAAGACGACGCCGTGCGCGAGGTAGTGCTCCTCCGAGTAGGCGCTCGGATCGGTCATCTCGGAGATGAGCAACGTCGTCGCGTCGGTCCGTTTCAGCGAGGAGAGCAGCTGGATCATCGTGTCCTCGTCGTCGTCGAGGAGGAACCGCAACAGCATCGTGGAGTCGAAGACGACGCGGTCGATGTCGCGGGAGTTGATGAAGCCGGTGAGCCGGTTCGTCACCCCGGAGTGGTCCCGCCGCTCGCCGGGTAAGCCGAAGAACCGGCGGCCGTCCGAGGAAAAGGAGTCGAGGAACGTGACCCGGTCCGTGTCGAGCGCCCGGTCGAACCCGAAGTCGTACCCGCTCATGTCGCGGCGGATCCCCTCCTTGGTCTCGTGCATGCTGATGTACAGCACGTCCTCACCGTTGCGGGCGCCCCGCGCGGCGAACTGCGAGCAGAACGTCGTTTTCCCGCTTCCGGGGGGACCGCTGACAACGTACAGGCGACTCTCCGGGAAGCCGCCGTCGACGAGGCCGTCGAACCCGGGGACGCCGCTTGAGGCGCGCATACGGAGTGACTCACCGGTCGCCGGATAAGGGTTGGCTCCCGGTTCTCAGGGGTGAGAACGACCAGCCCGGGCGGCGGCCGGCCCCGACCGCGCCGCGCTACGATTCGGCCTCTTCGGAGACCGCCTCGGCCGCGGCGATCTCGTCGACGTCGGGCGAGACCCAGACGACGAACCGGTCGTCGGACTTCACGATCCCCCGGATGCCGTCGTCGCCGACGGTGGTGCCGCGATCGACGTCCTCGGGCGCGACGTCCCGGACCTGAAACACCTCGTCGACCATCCAGCCGACGGTGCCACCCTCCTCGATCTCGTCGTCGTCGAACACGACGATCCGCTCTCGCGGTCCCTCCTCTTCGATCTCGAAGAGCGTCTTCGGGTCGACGATCGTCGTCGTCCGCCCGCGGAGGTCCATGACGCCCTCGACGTGGGTCGGCGAGTTTGGGATGCGCGTGAGCTCGCCGGCGTCGACGATCTCGTCGATGACGCCGATGTCCAGACAGTACGTCCCGTCCCCGAGCCCGAACTCCAGCACCTTCGTGGGTTCGGCCTCCGTCTCGGTGGCTGCCATGGGCGGACCTGCGGCGAAGGGGTGAATAACCGTGTCCCCTGAATTATCAGGGGTGATTACTGGGTCCGTGGGTTTATCCTAATTCTGGGCCCGCTTCCGCACATGAGTAGGACGACGGATCGGGGGAGCGGTCGCGACGACTCCCTGCGAGTCGCGGTCGTCGACGACTCGCCGTTCATGCGGGGCTTGATCGCCGATCTCCTGACGGATGCCGGAGTCGCGGTGGTCGGCGAGGCCGGCGACGGCGCGGAGGCGCTGTCGGTGGTCGCCGAGACGCGTCCGGACGTGGTGACGATGGACGTCGAGATGCCGGGGATGGGAGGACTGGAGGCCGTCGAGCGGCTGATGGACGAGACGCCGACGCCCGTCCTGATGCTGTCCGCACACACCGCAGCGGGGGCGGAGGTGACCTTCGAGGCGCTCGACCGCGGCGCGGTCGACTTCTTCTCGAAGCCGGGCGGCGAGGTGTCGACCGGCGTCTCCCGCCAGTCGGACCGACTCGTGGAGGCCGTCAAGTCGGTCGCGGACGCGGACCTCACTGCGGCGACGCGCGACCGTCGAGAGCGGGACCGCCCTGGCGACGTGAGCCGTTCGTCCGGCGGGACGGGGGAATCATCGCCCCTCGCGCCGACCGGTTCGTCTGAGGACGCGACGGCCGACGTGGACGCGCCGCTGACGGTCGTGATCGGCGCGTCGACCGGCGGACCGAACGCGGTCGAGCGCGTGATGTCGGCCCTGCCGATGGCGGACTGCCGGGTCCTCATCGTCCAACACATGCCGGAGGCGTTCACCTCGCGGTTCGCCGACCGGCTCGACGAGGCGTCGGCGTACGACGTGCGCGAGGCGAGCGACGGGGCGCGCATCGGCGCCGGGGAGGCGCTCGTCGCCCGCGGCGGGAGCCACACACGGGTCGACGGCTACCGCGCCGGCCGGCTCCGCGTCAGGCTCGCCGAGGACGACTCGCAGTCGGTCACGCCGGCCGCCGACGTGACGATGCGCTCCGCGGCCGAGGTCGTCGACGACCCGCTCGTCGGCGTCGTGTTGACGGGGATGGGCGCCGACGCCGCGGCGGGGATCCGGGCGATGGCCGACGCGGGAGCGCGGACCATCGCGCAGAGCGAGGACACCTGCGTCATCTACGGGATGCCGAAGCGCGCGGTGAAGACGGGCGGCGTCGACGAGGTGTGTGACCTCGACGACGTCGCCGGCGCGATCGCGGGGGGCGAGGCCTGATGGACTCCCACCGCGCCGCGTTCGTCGCCGAGGCGGAAGACGGGATCACCGACCTCAACAACGCGCTCCTCGCCCTGGAGGCCGACCCCGAGGACGCCGAGGCGATGGACGACGTGTTTCGCGTCGCCCACACGCTGAAGGGCAACGCCGCCGCGATGGGGTACGACGACGTCTCCGGCTTCGGACACGCCCTGGAGGACCTGCTCGACGCGGTCCGACGAGGCGACCGCGAGGTGACGCCGGAGCTGATGGACCTGCTGTTCGAGGGCGTCGACACCGTCGAGGCGATGGTCGCGGAGATCGCCGACGCGGGCGAGGTGGCGACCGACCCCTCCGGTCTGGAGGCTCGCCTCCGCGAAATGAAGGCGCACGGCACCGTCGGCGACGACTCGGCGGACGACGCTACGGCCGGGGAGAGCGATGCCACGGCCGAATCGAACGACGCCGAGAACGCGACAGGCGGCGACGAGGCCGCCGGCGGCGACACCGACCCCGTCGACGAGGTGGACGCGGACGACGCGCCAGACGTCTCGGTCCCCGACCTCCCCGCGAGCGCCGCGGAGCTCGAGGCCCCCGTCGTGTACACGGACGTGACGATCGGCGAGACGGCGATGGCCGGCGTCGACGCCGCCCTCGTCTCACGGGCGCTCGACGATCGGTTCGACGGTCACGTCACGGAGCCAGAGCCGGAGGCGCTAGAGGACGGCGAGTACGATGAGCGGTTCGACGCCTTCGTCTCGGGCGCCGATCCCGACGTGGTCGCCGAGGGGATCGGCGCGCTCACGCAGGTCGAGTCGGTCGCGACCGCCCTCGTCGGGGACGGGACCGGCGGCGACGGCAGCGATAGCCCCGATGGGACTGACGCGGAGGCCGAGGAAACGAGACCGACCGAGGAGCGGGCCGGGGGCTTCGAACCCGCCGACCCGGAAGCTGTCCAGGAGGTCGCCGGCGCGGAGACGGACGAGTCCGACTCGGATTTCGGCGCAGACGGCGAAGAGGAAGCGGACGACCGCGAAGAGGAAGCGGACGACACCGCCTCCGCCAAGGCCGACCGCGACGAGATCAAGTCGATCTGGGTCGACGTCGACCAGGTCGACGAGCTGTACGGGCTCGTCGAGCAGCTGGTGACGAGCCGGATCAAGCTCCGGCGGGAGCTGGAGGCGGCCGACGCCCAGTCGGACGCGTTGGACGAGCTCGACAAGCTCGCCTCCAGCCTGCAGGACACCGCGATGGACATGCGGCTCATCCCGTTCTCGCAGGTGTCCGACTCGTTCCCGCGGCTGGTCCGCGACATTTCGCGGGACCTCGACAAGCGGATCGACTTCGAGATCGAGGGCGACGACGTCGAGCTCGACCGGACGATCCTCACGGAGATGCGCGACCCGCTCGTCCACGTCTTGCGGAACGCGGTGGACCACGGGATCGAGTCCCCCGAGGAGCGCGAGGCCGCAGGCAAGGACCCGACCGGCCGCGTCAGGCTCACGGCCGAGCGCGAGCGCGACCACGTGATCATCGAGGTCGCCGACGACGGCGGCGGGCTCGACCCGGACCAGCTCCGCCAGAAGGCGGTCGACGAGGGCGTCAAGAGCCGGGAGGCGGTCGAGGCGATGACGGACGACGAGATCTACGACCTCGTCTTCCACCCCGGCTTCTCCACCGCCGAAGAGGTCACCGACGTCTCCGGGCGGGGCGTCGGGATGGACGTCGTCCGAACGACCGCCCGGGACCTCGACGGCTCCGTCTCGGTCGAGAGCGAGCCCGGCGCGGGGACGACCGTCCGGTTCCGGCTCCCGGTCACCGTCGCCATCGTGAAGGTGATGTTCGTCGACGTCGGCGGCACGGAGTACGGCATCCCGATCAAGTCCATCGCCGAGGTCGCTCGCACCGACGACGTGGAGGAGGTCCACGGCGACGAGATTGTCCGCCACGAGGACGACCTCTACCCGGTGATCCGGCTGAACGAGCGCCTCGCGGACGGCGCCGCCGCCGCGGCCGGGTCGGGCGTCGGCGGACCCGCGGAACGTGACGCTACCGGCGACGGCGGAGCGGAGGAGGGGTCACGGACCGACGCCGAGCCCGCGACCACCGACGGCGGCGTCGCCGACACCGGGATGCTCGTACGCATCCGCGAGGAGACGCGGCAGGTCGCGCTGCACTGCGACGCGGTGTTGGACCAGGAGGAAGTGGTGGTGAAACCGCTCGACGGTCCGCTGTCGGGGACGCCGGGACTCAGCGGGACGGCGGTCCTCGGCGACGGCGACGTCGTGGCCGTGCTCGACGTGGTGAGCCTATGAGCGGCAAGACCGCCTTCGCGGGCGTCCTGCGACAGATCCACGACACCGTTCCGTTCGAGCCCGGCTACTACAACGAGTCGTACCTCGATCGTCGGATCACGGCGCGAATGCGCCGCCGTGACACCGAGTCGCACGCGGAGTACGAGCGACTGCTCCGCGAGGACGACGACGAGCGACGGGCGCTGATGGACGCGCTCACGATCAACGTGACGGAGTTCTTCCGCAACCCCGAGATGTGGGACGTGCTCCGCGAGGTGCTCCGTGAGCGAACGAGCGAGCAGCGGCGGGTCCGCGTCTGGTCTGCCCCATCGGCGGACGGTCGAGAGCCGTACTCGGTCGCCATGTTGGCCTGCGACGACCCCGACATCGACGAGTCGCGGACCGAGGTGCTGGGCTCCGACATCAGCGAGGAGGCGCTCGAAAACGCCCGCGAGGGCGTCTATCACACCACTCGGACCACCGATATCGCGGCGGAGCTGGAGCCGCTCTCGGACCCCGACCGCTACGTCGAACGCGACGGCGACACGTTCCGGGTGCGCCCGGCGGTCCGGCGGCTCGTCGACTTCGAGGCCCACGACCTGATCCGCGACGGCGCGCGCGACCCCTTCGACGTCGTGCTCTGTCGCAACCTGCTGATCTACATCGACGTCGACCACAAGGGGGCGCTGTTCGACTCGCTGGAGGCGTCGCTCGCCGAGGACGGGGTGCTCGTGCTCGGCATGACCGAGAGCGTCCCGCCGGACCGATCCGACAGGTACGAGCCGATCGACAAGCGCCGACGGGTGTTCGGGAGGGCCTGATGTCGCTGTACCAGTACGCCCGAGACGGGAACGCCGAACGGCTCAGGGACGCGCTGGGCAGCGACAGCGCCGCGGTCCGGCGCCGGGCGGCCGAGTTGCTCGGCGAGGTCGGCGACGTCGACACCCAGGCGACGGTCGACGGGCTCCTCCGCGCGGCGACGAGCGACGACGACGCGGAGGTCCGCGGGGCCGCGGTCGACGCACTCGACGAGCTCGGACAGGCCGCGCTCGAACAGCTGCTCTCGGAGCTGACCGGCACCAGCGGCTCCGAGGCGGAGTGGGTCACCGCCCGCAAGTTCGCCCGGGCGCTCAAGGCCGACCGTCCGGAGCTCCGCATGGCGGCCGCGAACGCGCTCGGCCGGCTCGACGACGCCAGCGGTCTCCAGCACCTCGTCGAGGCGCTCGACGACGAGGACTCCCGCGTCAGGCTCCGCGCCTGCCAGGCCTGCGGGACGTTCGCCGACCCGCGGTCGGTCCCGGCCCTGACGGGGCGGCTGGACGACGACGACCCGCGGGTCAGGCGGGCCGCGGCGAACGCCCTCGGGAACGTGGGAACGGATCGAGCGCTCTCGCCGCTGCTGGACCTCCTCGACCACGACGACGAGTCGCTCCGACGGATCGCCGCCGGCGCGCTCGGGAAGGCGAACAACCCCGAGCCGGTGGAGCCGCTGGCGCGCGCGCTCGGCGACGAGAGCGCGGCCGTCCGGAACGTCGCGGTGTACTCGGTCATCGAACTGTTGTCGAACGTGCCGACGGAGCGGAGTCACGCGGTCCGCGACCGCGTCGTCTCCGAGCTGAAGTCGGCCGACGACGCCACGGTCGTCGAGCCGCTCGTCGAGATCCTCACGGACGGCCAACAGAGCCGTCAGCGACGGAACGCGGCGTGGATCCTCGGTCGGGTCGCGGAGCCGGACTCGGCGGTCGCGGTCGAGGCGCTCGCCGACGCGCTCGCCGACGAGGACCCACAGACCGCCCAGTTCGCGGCCACGAGCCTCAATAGCCTCGGCGGACCGATCGTCGAGGATCGACTGCTCGACCGACTCGGGACCGAGCATCCGGAGGACGCGCGAGCGAAGGCGGTGTTCGTCCTCGGGCAGGTCGGCGGGCAGGAGACGCTGAACCGGCTCGAAGACCTCACGAACGACGAGAGCTCCGCGGTCCGGCAGCGGGTGTTCTCCGCCGTCTCCAAGCTTCGGGCAGGGGGTCCGTAAATGGCCAGCGGCGGCGAGTACAAGATCACGGACACGCAGGGGCGCTTCGCGATCGCCGTCCGCGGGGGTCGGAAGATGAGCGACGTCTCGTGGACGCCGGGACGAGCGCTCCTCTCGAACCGGCGGCTGATCCTCGCGGGGAACGACGGGAAGCGCGTGATCCCCCTCTCGGAGCTCCGTGGACTGGGCGGACGCCACGACGCCAACCAGTCGGTCGCGCGCGTCTCCAACTACGTGAGCTTCGACCTCGGCGACCAGGTGCTGCTGGTCGCCGCCGCCGACCACGAGGGGTTCGAGCGCGACGTCTACCGGGCGCTGCTCGACCAGCGGACGGTGATGGCCAAACACCCCGCGATCGAAGGCGGCGTCGTCCAAGAGACCGAGTGGGAGCAGGCCCGGGTGAAGATCGACGAGAACGGACTCAACGCCGCCCTGGAGAGCGGCGCGTTCGTGAAGTTCGACCTGGACGACATCAGCGGTCTCGACGCGGCCAAACGCACCGTCAGGGGCGAGAAGAAGCCCGTCATCGAGGTGTCCCACACCGACGACGAGGGCACCAGCATCGAGACGCACGTCGCGGGCGACCCCAGTCGGATGCGGTTCGTCGAGGCGTGGCTCCGGAAGGGCGAGGAACGCAGCTCGACGAACGTCGACCTCTCCAGCCGCGACCGGGAGGTGTTGATGGCGCTGTACTCCGGCGTCTCGCCCTTCGAGATCCCGTCGTTCCTCGGGATGGACGTCGACGCCGTCGAGGAGACGTTCGAGCGGCTCGTCGACCTCGAGGTGGTCGAGCAAGTGCGGGTGCGCCGCGAGGTGGCGCTCAACTCCCGCGGCCGCAACATCGCCAGCGAGGCGATGAACGAGCAGTAGCGCGTCGGGGCTCCGCGCCGCTGTGGGGCGTGGCGAACAGCCGGCGCACTTCCCGGTCTCCGCGGCGGTGCGCCGGACTCCCGCCTCGGCCGCCGCGGACGACGGATCAGCTCACGGGCGCGATGGTCGCGGTATCGGTGATAAAGAGACCGAGCGTCGACGTCGAACCACGCTTAAGATGCCGCCGGGTCGAGTGAGGCCATGAGCTACGAGGCGGTGTTCTTCGACCTCGACAACACCCTGTACCCGTACCCGCCCTGCAACGAGGCGGGCAAGCGGGCGGCGCTCGCGGCGTTCCGCGAGCGCGGCTACGAGATGGACCGCGAGACGTTCGACGAGCTGTACGCGACCGCGCGGCGGGAGGCCAAACGCGAGACCGAGGGCACCGCCGCCTCCCACGACCGGCACATCTACTTCAAGCGCGCGCTCCACCGGCACGCGGACGAGCACGACGCCGCGACCGCGCTCGCGCTCGGCGACGCCTACTGGGAGGGGTACGCGACCGAGATGACGCTCTGTGACGGCGTCGAACGCGTCTTCGACGCCCTCGCGTCGGCGGGGACCGACGTCGCGGTCGTGACGAACCTCACCACCCGCGTCCAACTGCAGAAGCTTTCGCGGCTCGCGATCGACGAGCGGATCGACCGGCTGGTCACCTCCGAGGAAGTGGGTCGCGAGAAGCCGAGCGCGCTCCCGTTCACGACCGCCCTCGCGATGTTCGACTGCCGGCCGAGCGAGGCGCTGATGGTCGGCGACAACGTCGACACCGACGTCGCGGGCGCGAACGCGGTCGGGATGGACACCGCGCTGTTCGCCGCCGACGGCGACGCGCCCCCCGACGAGGAGCTCCCGGAGCACCGACGCCCCGACTACCGGCCGGACGCCTTCGCCGACCTGACGGAGGTGGCGGCGTGACCCGGGACGCGACGGACCCCGACCCGGACCTGCTCCGAGAGGCCCGCGAGGCCGTCGTCGAGTACGCGCCGGCGCTCGCCGACCTGACGCCCGGTCGGACCGGGAACCTCAGCGTCCGCGACGGCGACGCGGTCGCCGTGACGCCGACGGGCGTCCCGTACGACTCCTTCGACGCCGACGACGTGCCGGTCGTCGGTCTGGATGGCGAGCGGCTGGCGGGTCGGATGGCGCCGTCGAGCGAGGTGCCGATGCACGCGGGCATTTACAAACACGGCCGGCCGGGCGCCATCGTCCACACGCACTCGCCGTGGGCGACGACGATGGCGACGCTCGGCAGGAAGCTACCGCCCGTCCACTACATGATCGTCTCGGTGGGCCGCGAGGTGCCGCTCGCCGACTACGCGCCGTACGGGACGGAGGAACTGGCCGCGAACGTCGTCGCCGCGATGGCGGAGGCCGACTCCGACGCGGCCATCCTCGCGAACCACGGGCTCGTGGTGACCGGGCTGGACCTGGAGACGGCGGTGGAGAACACCCACCACGTCGAGGACCTCTGTCGGCTCTACCTCCGGGCGTCGGCGGTCGGCGAGCCGAACATCCTCACCGACGACCAGCTGGCGACCGTCGAGGAGCGGTTCGAGAGCTACGGGCAGCAGCCGGACGCCGAGTAGCGCCGGCGCCGTCGGCGACCGCCCGGCTATATAAATACCCGGAGGGCCACCGAGTCGGTATGACAGAGTACGAACCAGCGGCCGCGGTGAGCGAGACCGCCGAGGAGATCGCGACGATGGAGATCCGCGGGGCGGCGACCATCGCGTCCGCGGCGGCCGAGGCGCTCGCCGAGCAGGCCCGCGCGGCCGCGGCGAGCGCCCCGACCGCGAGCGACCCGGCGGCGTTCCGCGCGTCGATGCGCGCCGCCGCCCGGGACCTCCGCGAGACGCGCCCGACGGCCGTCTCGCTGCCGAACGCCCTCCGATACGTCCTCCAGCGGATGAGCGGCGGCGACGTCGACGCCCTCCGCCGGAGCGTGGTCGACGCGAGCGAGGCGTTCGTCCGCCAGCTCGACCGCGCGCAGGAGGACCTCGGGCAGGTGGGCGCGAACCGCCTCGCCGACGGCGACACGGTGATGACCCACTGTCACTCGACGGACGCGCTCGCGTGCGTCGGGGCCGCCGTCGACCAGGGGAAGTCGATCTCGGCGGTCGTCAAGGAGACGCGACCGCGCCAGCAGGGTCACATCACCGCCGAGCAGCTCCGCGACATCGGGGTTCCGGTCACCCTGATCGTCGATTCCGCGGCGCGGCGGTACCTCGACGAGGTCGATCACGTCATCGTTGGAGCCGATTCGATCGCCGCCGACGGCGGCGTGATCAACAAGATTGGCACGTCGGGGCTGGCGGTCAACGCCCGCGAGCGCGGCGTCCCGATCATGACCGCGGCCCAGACGATCAAGCTCCACCCGGAGACGCTGACTGGCCACACCGTCGAGATCGAGATGCGTTCGGAGAGCGAGGTGATCGAGCCCGAGGCCCGCGAGGAGATCGGCGGTATCGCCGTCGAGAACCCCGCGTTCGACGTCACGCCGCCGCGGTACATGGACGCGATCGTCACCGAACACGGCCAGTTCCCGCCCGAAAGCATCGTGACGCTGATGCGCGAGCTGTTCGGCGAGGGCGCCGCGGAGCCGTGGGCGGAACCATGAGCGGCGGCGGGGAGCCCGGCGACGACGCCGGCTCGGCGGGGGGGTCCGACCCGGTCGACGGCGACCCCGACCCCGTCGACGAGGATCCCGACTCGGTCGACGGCGACCCCGACCTCGCGCCCGAGGAGTCGAGCCGCGTGCCGAAGGTCGTCGCCGCGGGGCACATCAACTGGGACGTGACGATCCACGTCGCTCAGCTGCCGGAGCCGGACGGCGAGACCCGGATCGAGCGCCTCGAGCAGTCCGGGGGCGGCAGCGCCGCGAACGTCGCGGCGGGGCTCGTCGACCTCGGCGGTCAGTCCGTCGTCTACGGGAGCGTCGGCGGTGACGAGTCGGGCGCGCTCGCGCTTCGCGAGCTCGCGAGCGCCGGCGTCGACCCCGGACAGGTGCTCGTCGACGCCGACGAGGCCACCTCGGTGAAGTACGTGATCGTCGACGGCGGCGGCGAGCTGCTGATGCTGGCGAACGACGGTGCCAACGAGTCGTTCACCGCCGTCGGGCTCGACCGCGACACCCTCGCGGCGGCCGACCACCTCCACCTGACGGGTCAGCAGCCGGAGACGGCGGCCGCGCTGGCGACCGCGGCCGGCGAGGCGGGCACGACCCGCAGCTTCGACCCCGGCCGGCGCGTCGGCGACCGGGAGTTCGACGCCGCGCTCCACGCCACCGACGTGCTCTTTTTAAACGACCGCGAGGCCGATTCCCTCGCCGACTCGACCGATATCGACCCGTGGGAACCCGAGGACCGCGTCGTCGCGATCAAGCTCGGACGCGAGGGCGCGACGATTCGGACGCCCCACGGCGACGTCTCACACCCCGGCTTCGACGTCGACCCCGTCGACACGACCGGCGCCGGCGACGCCTTCGCGGCCGGGTTCCTCGGCGCGGCCCTCCGGGGGCCCGAGATCGTCGACGGCGGGTTCTCGCACGACCCGCGCGACTACCAGGTGCCCCTGCTCGTCGGCAACGCCTGCGGGGCCATCGCGGCCGAGACGGTGACCGCCCGCGCGGACCTCTCGTGGGACCGAGTCCGCGAGACGATGGGCGAGTCGCCGGAGTCGGACCTCCTGATCGAGGTCCGCGTGTAGCGACGAGAACGGGACCGCCGAACTACCCCGCGTAATCGAACGCGACCGCCGAACTACCCCGCGTAGTCGAACGCGACCGCGAGGTCGTCGGCCCCGAAGAAGACGAACCGGTAGCGCCCCGGCACGAGGTCGGGACAGACCCGGAGGTCGTCGGCGTGGGGGCCGCCCTCGATCAGTCCGGTCTCGGTCATCTCGAACTCCCAGGTGAGGGTCTCGCCCGGCGGGACGGCGATCGCCTCGTCGGTGTACTCGAACGCGGCGTCGCCGTCGGCGCCGCGGACCTCCGTCCACCCCGACTCGGTCCGCAGTTCGAGGTTGTACTTCCCCTGGTTGCCGACGGAGACCACGCGTCCCGAGACGTTCGTCAGTTCGATCCGGAAGGCGGTCCCGCGGCCGATCGCCAGCGGCTCGGAGGCGGGGTCGTCGTCGCCCGGGATCACGGCTCGGAGCGCGAGCGGGGCGTCCGCGTCGCCTCGGGCATCGTCGCTCCCGACCCCGCCGCCACCGCCCCAGTTGACCTCGTCCTCGTACATCCGCGGGTGCCGTTCGAACCCCTCGGTCTCGCACTCGAACGCCTCGGGGACGGCGGCCGGTTCGTCGTCGGGGCGGACGCCGCCGGGGAGCATCTCGGGGTCGAGTATCCCGTCCGCACCGGTCACCTCGCTCGTGTCTCCCCAGCCGTCCGTGATCGACAGCCGGACCGCGTCGGGACGGGGGTCGGTCGTGACCCTGAGGAAGGCGCCGGAGAAGGTGATCGCCTCCCCGCAGGCGACGTCGTCGTCCTCCGGCCCCTCGACGGTCGCGCTCGCGACGAGCGTCCCGTCCGCCACGTCGACGTCGGCGAACGCGAGTTCGCCGTGACACGTCGTCGGACCGACCGACTCGACGTACGCGAGCACGGACGCGTCGAAGTCGGTCTCCTCGACGAACGCCGTCGTCTCCGCGGGCGCCTCCCGCAGCAGCCACGAGGCGCCGCGCTCCTCCGTGATGAGCGCGACGAAGCCCCGCCGTCCCTCGCGGTGCCACGCCGGACCGGAGAGCGCGGCGCCGACCTGATGCACCTCGGTCTCCGGAGCGCCGTCGCTGCCGTCGTCGGTGCCGTCACTGCCGTCCGAACCGCCGCCGTCCCCGCCGTCGCTCCCGTCGCCCGCCCCGGGGCCGCCGTCGCCCGTGCACCCGGCGAGCGCGGCGACGCTCCCCGCGCCCAGACCGTACAGCGCCGTTCGCCGCGTGAATTCGTTCATACCCGCCGCTACGCGAGACGCACGTAAGGGCTTCGTGGAGGCGCAAAGACCTCTCTGTCCCTTCCGGGAGTTCAGGCCGATTCCGGCGCCCGGAACAGGTCGACGAGCGCGCCGCCCGCAGCGGTCTCTCTCTCGCGGTCGAGGTCGGCCGCGAGCCCGAGCGCGAGCGCGACCCGCGCCTTCGACGCCGGGAGCGGGCCGGCGAACGTCACGCCGTGCTCCGCCAGCGTGACCGCGCCGCCGGGCGTGCCGTAGACGGGCTCGGTCGGGCCCGCCGGCGGGCGTCCGGCGACGACGACCGGCAGCTCCGGGAGGGCGTCGCCCACGGCGTCGCCGATCGCGGCGGTGGCGTTCCCGAGGCCGGTCCCCTCGATCACGAGTCCCCCGACGCCGGCGTCGAGCGCGCGATCGACGGCTCCGGCGCCGACGCCCGTCCCGGAGTGGATCACGGGGACTTCGGGAACTCGATCCGCGCCCTCGATCGCGTCGGCGAGCGGGTCGGCGTCGACCCCGCGTCGCGGCTCGCGGACGAGTCTGGACCCGGCGCGGGTGAACGTCGCGACGGGGCCGGTCCCCGGGGACGTCATCGTCGAGAGCGCGTTGCTGTGGCCTTTGACCGCGTCGCGGGCGGCGTGGAGCTCGTCGTCGAACGCGACGTGGACGCCCGGCGCGAACCGGTCGTCCGCGGCGGCCCGGACCGCGAGCGTCAGGTTCGCGGGCGCGTCGCTGGAGGCCTCGTCGAGCCGGCGCTGGGCGCCCGTGACGACCACCGGCGCGTCGAGGTCGGTGAGCAGGTCGAGCGCGAACGCGGTGTCGGCGAGCGTGTCGGTGCCGTGGGTGACGACCACGCCGTCGGCGCCGTCCGCGACCGCCTCGCGCGCGGCGGCCGCGGTCGCGAGCACGTCGCGCCACCGCACGTCGAAGCCCGGCTGCGAGCAGACCTCGCGGGCGCTCACGGTCGCGTGTCGCTCGACGCCCGGCACCGCCGCGACGAGGTCGTCGCCGCTCTTCGCCGGCGCCGCGCCGTCGTCGTCCGGCTCGGACGCGATGGTACCGCCGCAGGCGACGACCGCGACGTGCGGTCTCGTCCCGTCGTCGGTCGCGGTCCGCTCCTCGTCGCGCGCCTCGCGTCCCGCCGTCGGCTCGGTGTCTCTCATGCCCTCAGGTTCTCCCGGATGACCAAAGCGGTTGGTCCCGCGGCAGCCGGGCGGGCCGCGGGGTCGACGTTGCGAGCCGCGGGATCGGCGTCGCGGGATCGGCGAGGTTACTGTCCCGAGATCGACGGCGACTCACCGAATTCGAGGTCGAGCAGAAGCGTCTCTCGTCGATCTCACGATCTGGACAAAAAGGATTAGATTCTGGTATAAACGATTAAACCGTCTCTGAGGCGGTGTTAAAAGGCTACTAACCCGCTGAGAAGCGTGATGAAAATCCATGAACCCTCGCCCGGCTATATCACATCCCCCGTTGTACGGAGTAGTGTCCATGTCGATCCCCGCTCCCACGCGCCTCGCCTCCGGTCGACGGGTCGCCGGGCTGATGTCCGGCACGGTGAAAGCCGCCGCCTTCTGGGCCGCGATCGCCATCCCGGCCACGTACCCCGTGCTGCTGTACATGGGGCTCGAGGGCGGCACCGGCCTGCTGTTCGTCGGGCTGCTGTTCGCGAACGCGCTGGCGCTCGCGATCGGACACGACTACAAGCGCTGACCGACGGACCGAGGCGCCGCCCTCCAGCCGCACCGCACCGTTCGACCGCGCCCGCTCTCCCATCGCGCCGCCGAAGTCCGGCCTCGCTCGCTCGTCTGTCGACCGCCGATCGCCTCCCTCCTCGCTCGTTCCGGGGATCGGTCCCCCGCCCCGTCTCGAAGCGCTTACCCACTGTCCGACCCGACCTCGGGTATGACCGACGAGACGCACGTCGAGTGGCGCGACTGGGGGGCCGAGGCGTTCGCCGAGGCGGACGACCGGAACTGTCCCGTCCTCCTCTCGTTATCCGCCACCTGGTGTGAGGGCTGCCACGAGATGGACGCCGTCACGTACGCCGAGCCCCGGATCGCCGCCAACGTCAACGAGGGGTTCGTCCCGGTCCGCGTCGACGTCGACCGCCACCCCCGCGTCCGGGAGCGGTACAACATGGGCGGGTTCCCGACGACCGCCTTCCTCACGCCCGACGGCGAGCTGCTCACCGGCGCGGGCTACCTCGACGTCGACGGGATGCGGCAGGTGCTCGAATCCGTCCGGCGGATGTGGGCTGATAAGGGGCGCTCGGCGGGACGGGTCCCCCGCGCGCTCGACGCCGACCTCCCGCCTCGCGGGGAGCTGACCGACGCTATCGAGAGCCACCTCGCCGGGCAGCTCGAGGTGAAGTACGACGAGGAGTACGCCGGCTGGGGAACGGACGCGAAGTTCCCGCTCCCGCGGACGGTGGAGTTCGCGCTGAAGCGCGACCGCGACCGCGCGCTCCGGACGCTCGACGCGGTGCGCGACCACCTCGCCGACGACGTCGCCGGCGGCTTCTTCCGGTTCGCGGGGACCCGCGACTGGGGCGACGTCGCCTACGAGAAGCCGATCGACACGAACGCGGCGGTCACGCGCGCGTTCGCGAACGCGTACCTCTACACCGGCGACGAGGCGTACCTGTCGCCCGCGACCGACGCCGTCGCGTTCCTCACCGACGACCTCTGGACCGGTTACGGCGTCGGCGGGAGTCTCGGCCCCGGGCTCGGCCGCGCCTACTACGCCGCGCCCGCCGAGGATCGAGCGGAGCTCGACCCGCCGCGCCGCGACCTGACCGTCTTCGCGGGCGGGAACGCGCTCGCGGCCGACGCGCTGCTCGCGGTCGCCGCCTACACCGACGACGAGCGTGCCCGCGAGTACGCCGACCGGATCCTCGACGGCCTCGAACGCGACCTGATCGACGCCGACTCCGGCGAGGTGACCCGCTACCGCGGGACCGACGCGGTCGGCGAGTCGGACCTCCTCACCGACGTCGCTCGCGTCGTCGGCGCGTACGTGCGGGCCGCCGGCGTCCTCGGCGAGGGAGCCGACGTCGCCCGCGCGGTCGCGGACCGGGCGATCGACCGCCTCCGCGTCGACGGGTCCTTCGTGGACGGGCTGCGGTCGGGACCGGGCCTCCTCGACCGACCGTTCCGCCCGCTCGACGGCAACGTCGAGATGGCGACCGCGCTCCTCGACCTGGCGGCGCTGACCGGCGAGGACCGGTACCGCGACCTCGCTCGCGAGACGGCGGAGTCGTTCGCGGGGGCCACGGAGCGGCTCGGGGTGCAGGTCGCCGGCTACGGGAGCCTCGTGGGGCGGCTCCTCCGCGGTACCACCGTCATCGCGGTGGGCGACGACCCCGGCAGCGACCTCCACCGCGCGGCGTGGCGCGTCGCGGACCACGAGAAGGTGGTCGCCCCGAACGCTCAGGTGGATGGCTCGCCGTCGCCGCGGGCCGTCCCCGCGGGCTCGGCGGTCGTGCTCGCCGGAGACGCGGCGTCCGAGCCCGCGGAAACGCCGGACGAGTTGATGCGGCGGGTCGCCGATACCGCCGAGTAGCAGACGGGATCCGAGGTTTTCCGCCGTCATCGGTCCTCTTCCCCGGTTCGGCCGATCGAGTCGCGCTTCCGGAACGCGGCTTCCCACGACACAAGCGTGTAAACGGGCGACGTGTTTATATCGGAGCCGCATGATCGGGGGGACATGGCATCTCTCCGGGACCTGGGGCTCTCCGAGTACGAGGCGCGCGCGTACCGCGCGCTGCTGCGTACCGGACCGACGACGGCGAAGGACCTCTCGCGGGCCAGCGAGGTTCCGATGGGACGGGTGTACGACGTGCTCAACAGCTTGGAGCAGCACAACCTCGTCCGGAGTCAGGCCGCCAGCCGGCCGAAGAAGTACGCCGCCGTCGAGCCCGACGCCGCGCTCGACCGGCTGCTCGACGAGAAGAAGCGAGAGCTCCAGACGCAGGCGGAGCAGTACGAGGAGGTGGTCGCCGACCTCTCGACGGAGCTCGACGCGGGGGAGCCGGTCGACGGCCAGTTCTGGACCGCGGCCGTCGGCGCGGAGGAGGCGACGGACCTCCTCTTAGAGCGAATCGCGGCCGCGGAGCGGCGGATGGTCGTCGTCGTCGGGGCGCCTGCGACCGGCTTCGACCTCGGGACGATCGGCGAACGGGTCACCGCCGAACTGGAGGCGGCGCTCGAACGGGGCGTCGAGATCCGGGTGTTGCTCTCGCCGGAGACGGTCGACGCGCTGCCGCGGAGCGTCGGTCGACGGTACACCGCGGGTCTCTCGGACATGGAGGGGTTCGCGGTTCGGACGATCGCGGGCGTCGACGGGACGTTCAACGTGTTCGACGGGATCGAGGTGTGTATCGAAGTGCCGCACCCGCTCTCGGGGGACGAGCCGTTCGCGATGATCGACGTGAAGGACGCGGAGTTCGCCACGAGCGTGAAAGACCAGTTCGAGCCGCGGTGGGCGGAGGCGGAGCCGCTGTCGTTCGGCTGAGTCGGTCGGACGGGTCGGCCGGGGAGCGTCCGCGTCGGCGCCCGAGCCGCGCGTCGGCCTAGCGAGCGTTCAGCTCGGTTCGCAGGTCGCCCATCGTGACCTCGCGCTCGGCGTGGGCGTTGTGCTGGTGGATCGACTCGTCGTTCGACTGGCTCATCGTGATCACCGCGTCGTCCGGCAGGTGGTCGAACTGCTCGACGACGCCCTCGGCCATCGCCCGGACGCAGTCCTCGACGAACTTCGCGTCGGCGTGCGCGTGGAACGTCATGTGGTCCTCGTCCGGGCGCTTCGCGAGGTTGTAGATCCGCGCGCTCATCGCGTCGCGGGCGATGTCGATCACGTCGTTCAGGTCGACCTGGGGGTCGCCGTCGGAGTCGACGGTCAGGGTGGCGTGGCCGCGCTGGGAGTGGCCCGGCTGGGGAATCTCGTCCAGGAACTCGGTGATCTTTGCCTCCGCGACGTCGAGCTCCTCGAGTTTCTGCTTCGCGCGGGCGACGGACATCCCCTGCGAACAGGGACAGACCGTCATCCCGGTGACGCGGGCGCCGACCTCCTCGCGGGTGCCCTCGTCGGTCGCCGTCGCCGAGGCGACGATGTCGACGGTGTGCTGGGTCTCCCGGTCGGTCGCGGGGGTCTCCTCGCGGCGCATGAACTCGGCGGACATCGAGACCTCGGCGCGGGAGGTGTAGTCGTGTTTCTCGAGCAGCCGCTCGGCGGTGTCGCCGCAGACGTCCTCGACGCGGTAGGCCTCCTCGCGGGTCGCCTCCTCGAGAATCTCGTCGATGACCTCCATGTTGCGGCTCATGTCCGCGCCCTTCCGCCAGGAGGGGAGGTCGACGAACACCTCGAAGTCGGCCATCAGAATCAGGGGTCGTTTGCCGTTGCGGGCGATCTTTACGAGCTTCGTGACGTCGGTGACGCCGACCTGGCTCAGCCCGACGGTGACGTCGGGTGCCGTCGCCTGCACGTCCGGCAACTGGTGACTCATTGAGGGCCATTCGGGGAAGCGCGCGATTAGGGCTTTCGGAAGGAGCACTCCCGGCCGCGGCTCGACGAACGTCGGGTCGTCCTTTAAGTACCTCTCGTCACAAGGTTGTGCTATAGACGGAGATTCTCGCGGTCCGTTCGGTTTCACCGGTGAACTCGAGCGTCGCCGATCGTCGCGTCGATCGTCCGGTTCGGCCTTAAGTACTTCTGGCGACAAGGTAGAGATATAGACGGGGTTCCACCCGGTTTTCACCGCCTCTCGACGTCCCGAGCGATTGCCGTCTCCAGCTGTCACGACCTCGACCACCGTACGGTCTATCGCTCCCTGGCCGGACGTCCATCGAGAGCCGTGAGGGACCCGTCGACGCTCGAGGCGGCCGCACGCTCGCCGAGCGAACTCGAGTCGCGTCCGGCCTTTACGTGCTTCTGGCGATAAGGTGGAGATACAGACGGGGTTTTTCGTCGCCGTTCGTTCCGTACCCGCGAGGCCAAGCCACGGCGTCGGACGTCGTCACACGGCTGCTGACGATTAAGCCGGCATGCCGGATACGATCACCGGGAGTATCCGCTACGGGGAACCCGCTGGCGAACGTCGGTCCGCCCGCTCGGGTTTCGAACCCGACGGGGACTCGAGCGCGCCGTTCTTTTAAGTGCTTCTGGTGACAAGGTGGTGCTATAGACGAGGCTTCTTCGCGGTCTCGAGGCCCGAGCAGCGGCGGCTCGTGCTACCACGTCCCGCGGCAGGGAGATGCCTTTATCCGTCTCCCTGTGTGACCTGCTACGTGTATGAGTGGCCACGGCGCTTCGGCCGGAACCGGCC
>NZ_JAWOBM010000014.1:0-58853 GCF_046498025.1 Halorubrum sp. | reverse complement strand
ACCAGCGCGGCGAACCGGTCCAGCGCGCGCCGGCAGACCGGGACGTACCAGGCCGCGACGATCGGGACCTCGACGACGACGCGACTGCGGTCGGTCTCGCCGGCGTAGCTATCGACCCGGTGGCCGGTTGCCGGGACCCCGGCGACCCGCCAGTCCCAGCGTCGTCCGTTGTACCCGGTCACGCGGAACGGGAGCCAGGCGCCGCCGACCAGGACCCGACCGGTCGTCCCGCGCGTCACGTACCGGTCGTCGCTCTCGACGGCGTCGATCGACGGCCCCCAGTCGGGCCACGCGGCGGTGTCGCGGAGCGCCCGGGCGGCGACCGCCGCCCCGACGGCGACGTCGCGGCCCACGGCGAGCGTCGCTCCCTCCCGGACGACCGTCGACGCGGAGTCGTCGCCGCACCCGTCGATTTCGAAACGACCGTCCGATTCGCGACCGACTTGAGCCGGGTAATTCACGATGTGCCCAACGTTCTCGTCGGGCTTAAGCCGACGGATATTAATACATTATATGTTATCAGGACTCAATATCTCTTACCACGAAGGGTTAATACGGGGATCGCCGCAAGTCGCGTCCAACATGGCCGACGACCGCGATACCATGAAGGACGTCTCGCACACGGCACCACACGACACCTCGGCGAAGGGAGTGTGGAAACGGGGCCGAAGCCCCGTCGAAGAGGAGGAAGAAGAGGAGTAACACGGTACGCCGATTTCTGATCACGACCCGAGTACTCGTCTGATACCGAGCGATGCGTGTCCGCTTCGATCGCCGGCGTCTGGCCGACACCCTCTTTGACGTCGTTTTTTGAGTTCGTCGCATGGTCGGACTCACACTGGGCTTGGCGGGGGTCGCAACGGTAACGGTGTTGCTGGCACTCAGCGCGTTCTTCTCGAGCTCGGAGACGGCGATCTTCTCGCTGCCGGCGGAGTGGTTCGAACAGCAGGTCGCTAGCGACGACCCGCGGGGCCACATCTTGAAGGAGCTCTACGACGACCCCCACCGGCTGCTGGTGACGCTGCTCGTCGGTAACAACGTCGTCAACATCGCCATCTCGAGCATCGTGACCGTGCTGGTCGCCGGCTATCTCCCCTCCGGTGCCGCGGTCGTGGTGACGACCGCGTGCACGAGCTTCCTCGTCTTGGTGTTCGGCGAGGTCGTCCCCAAGGCGTTCGGCCTCGGAAACGCCGAGCGGTGGTCGCTGCGGGTCGCGTCGCCGATCCGACTGGTCGAACGCGCCCTCTCGCCGCTCATCACGCTGTTCGACGGAATCACCCGTCGGATGAACGCGTACATCAACGGCGACGCGAACATCGAAAAGCCGTACACGGACTGACGCGGACGGGACCGTCGTGACGGTCGGCCTCCGGGACGCCGAGGCCGACGCGGGGCTCTCGGCGGTCCGAGGGGTTTTGTCCCCGTACTGAGACCCCTAATCGTGAGCGATGTAGCTCCCCCGGCTGGGTTCTCGCCGCTGATAGCCGCGGAGGTGAATTTAACCCGGCCCGCAGTCGATCAGGCTTCATGATCGAGGTGGAGGGGTTGCGGAAGGCGTACGGCGAGTTCGCGGCCGTCGTCGACAGCACCTTCTCCGTCGCCGAGGGCGAGGTGTTCGGCATCGTCGGCCCGAACGGCGCCGGCAAGACGACGACGCTGAAGCTGCTCGCCGGGCTCGTCGACCCCACCGAGGGCGAGGTCGAGGTCGCCGGCCTCCCCTCCGACGAGCCGGAGATGCGACGGCGGCTCGGCTTTCTCCCCGAGGAGTCGCCCCTGTACGAGGAGATGACCCCGCTGTCGTACCTGGAGTTCTTTGCCGACCTGTACGACGTGCCGAGCGACGTCGCCGACGAGCGCATCGCGGCCGCGCTCGACCGGCTCGAACTGGACCATCGCGAGCGCCGGCTCGGCGACATGTCGAAGGGGATGAAACGCAAGGTCGCCATCGCCCGATCGCTCGTCAACGACCCGGACGTGCTCGTGTACGACGAGCCCGCCTCGGGGCTCGACCCGGTGACGACGAACTCGGTGCTGGAGTTCACCCGCGAGCTGCGCGCGGCCGGGAAGACCGTCGTCTTCTCCGCGCACAACCTCTATCACGTCGAGTCGGTCTGCGACCGCGTCGTGGTTATGAACGAGGGGCGCATCGTCGCCCGCGGGAGCGTCGACGGGATCCGCGAGCGACACGGGGAGACGACGTACCACGTGTTCACCGACGTCGCGCCCGCCACCGGCGAGCGCTCGGCCGACACCCTCGACGACCCGGACGCCGCGACCGAGGCGGTCGGCGACCGCTTCCGGACCGTGGTGCCGGACATGGACGCGGTCGAGGCGGTCCGGGCGGCCGCCGCCGACGCCGGCGGCGAGGTCGTCGACATTCGCACCCGCGAACCCAGCTTGGAGGACGTGTTCCTCGACATCGTCGGCCGGCCGATGCCCGGGCGGTACGCGGGAGACGGCGGTCGAGTCAGCGAGCGCGACGGAACCGACGAGGGGGAACGACCCGCGGAGCCGCCGGAGGGCGCCGAGTGACCGACCGGCTCCGGAGGGTCCTCCGGGTCGCCCGCTGGGAGGTCGCCCGCGCCGCCGGGGGCGTCGACCGCCGGACGCTCCTGGCGGCGCTCGCGCTCCTTCTCGTCGCCGGCGGCGTCCTCGGCGGGGGCGTCGCCGCCGGCGCGGTCGGGCTCGACGTCGACCGCGACGTCTACCGCGTCGCCGTCGACGGCGACTCCCCGTACGCGGACGCGGTCGAGGAGGCGCCGGCGCTGACGCGCGTTCCCGTCGAGGGCGCCGACCTCGGCGAGACGGCCGACCTCGTCGTGTTCGACGGCGGGGAGAGCGAGGACGGCGCGGCGGAGACCGTCGCCGTCCGCGCCAGCGACACGCGGAAGGGTGAGGCCGCGGCCGCCGAGTTCCGCGAGGCCGTGGAGGCGCACAACGAGCGGCTGATGGCCGCGGAGGAGAACGCGACCGCCGCGTTCCCCGTGACCGTCACCCTCCGGTACGTCGGCCGGACGAGCGGGCTCGACGGCGACTCGACGCTCGGTGACGACGGAGCCGGAGGCGACGACGGTGGAAGCGAGAGCGACGACAGTGGAACCGGGAGCGACGGCGACGAGACGAGCGACGGCGACGAGACCGGGGACGGGACGGCGGGGGGTGACGCCGAAAGCGACGACGGACCCGGCGACGGCGGAGCCGGGAACGACGCCGGGTTCGCGGTCCCCTCGATCGGCGACGGGACGTTCGGGGCCGACACGGCCGGCTCGCCGGGATCGATCGCCCCGCCCTTCCCCTTCGTCTCGCTGCTGTTAGCGTTCGTCTTTCTCGTCCCGATGAACTTCCTGATTCAGGCGTACGGCTCGTCGGTGCTCGACGAGCGCACGAACCGACGGGGCGAGCCGCTGCTCGTCACGCCGCTCTCGCCGGTCGACATCGTCGCCGGCAAGACGCTCCCGTACGTCGCGGTCGCGCTCCTCGTCACGACGCTCATCGCGGTCGCCGTGGGGGGCGGCGCCCTCTCGGTGGTCGCCGTGCTCCCCGTGGCGATGACCTTCCTCGCGGCCACGTTCGTCGGGGCGATGTTCGCGCGCTCGTTCAAGGAGCTCACGTTCGTCACCGTGGGCGTCAGCGTCCTCCTCACGACGTACGCCTTCGTCCCCGCCGTCTTCACGAACGTCACGCCCGTGGCGCTGGTGTCGCCGCTGACGCTCGTCGTCTTCGACCTGCAGGGCGAGGCCGTCTCGGCGGGCGAAGTCCTCTTCTCGACCGTCCCGATGGCGCTGGCCGCCGCGCTGTTGTTCGGCCTCGGGCTCGGGGTGTACCGCGAGGAGGACATGTTCACCCAGAAGCCGGTGACGCGGAAGTTCCTCGACGCGCTCGCGGTGCGACTCGCTTCTGTGGACGGAGTCGCCCTCGCGGACCTCCTCGACCGTCGCCGGCTCCGCGCGCTCGGCGCGGTCGCGTTCCTCACCGCGTGTGCGATCCCCTTCGTGTTCGTCGCGGAGCTGCTGGCGGTCGCGACCCTGTTCGCGCTGCCGGTGACCGTCTCCGTCCCCGTCCTGCTCGTGACCATCGCCTTCATCGAGGAGGTCGCCAAGAGCGCGCACCTCTACGCCGGGTTCGAGCGCGGCGTCTTCGCCCGGACCGACCGGGTCGCCGTCGCGGTCGGGCTCGCGTCCGCGGTCGGCTTCTTCCTCGCGGAGAAGGCGACGGCGGTCGTCCAGTCGATCGGCCTCACCGAGCTGTACGTCGGCCGGGCGGCGTTCGGGAGCGTCGCCGGGGCGGAGGGCCTCTCTTCCGTCGCCGTCGCGGCGCTGCTGTTCGCGCCCCTCCTGCTCCACGGGCTCGCGACGACCGTCGCCGCGGCCGGCGCGAGCCGGGACCGGACGGCTTACGCCCTGACGTTGGCGTTGGCGACGCTGCTGCACGCAGCGTACAACTTCGGGGTGGTGAGCCTCCATGGGTGACGCCGACGACCGACTGACGACCGCCGGGCGGAGCGGCCGACTGACGATCGCCGGGCGGGAGCTGGCGGGCCTCCGCGCCGAGAAGACGATCCTGCTGGCGGTCGCGATCCAGCTGTTCATCGCGGCGTTCTCGTCGTTCCTCGTCGTCG
The DNA here is from genome assembly GCF_046498025.1 of Halorubrum sp. Classification (NCBI taxonomy): domain Archaea; kingdom Methanobacteriati; phylum Methanobacteriota; class Halobacteria; order Halobacteriales; family Haloferacaceae; genus Halorubrum; species Halorubrum sp. The sequence continues at coordinate 54,235 of NZ_JAWOBM010000014.1, read as the reverse complement.
GACTCGTCTCGATGTACGACCCCGGTTCGCTCGGCGGCGCGGAGGTCGAGGTGGCCGGCGCGGGCGACGCCGTGGGCGATCTCGAACGCGCCGCGAGCGAGGTGGAGGGGGCGTCGGTCACGCGCTACGAGGACGCGGCGGCGGCCCGGACCGCCTTCGACCGCGACGCCGCCGACGCGGTGGTGGTCGCGAATCGGAACGACGACGGACGGATCGTCGCGGCGGTCACGGCGCCGGACGCGACCGTCGAGACCACCGTGATCGTCGTCCAGCTCCGGGAGCTGCTCCGGACCTACGAGCTGCAAGAGCGCGCCGACCGGAGCGCGTCCCTGAGCGAGTCGCCGTTGCCGCTGCCGGAGCGGACCGGCTCCAGTCCCTACTTCACGTTCACCTACACGGTGTTGATCCCGGTGTTGGTGTTCCTGCCGGTCTTCATCTCCGGGTCGCTCGTGGTCGACTCGATCACCGAGGAGATCGACGAGGGGACGCTCGAACTGCTTCGCGTCGCGCCGGTGACGCTTGCCGAGATCGTCGACGGAAAAGCGCTCGCGGCGGTCGCGATCGCCCCCGGGCAGGCCCTGGTGTGGCTGCTTCTGCTTCGGGCCAACGGGACCCCCGTCGCCAACGTCCCGTCGATCCTCGCGCTGATGACGGCGCTGACGACGCTCGTCGTCGCGCTCGCGGTCGCCGTCTCCGCGCTCGCGCCCGACCGGCGGACCGCCCAGCTCCTCTACTCGATCGGCGTCCTCGTCCTGTTCGGCGGCGCGACGGCGATGGCAGGCGGCCCGGCGAACGCGGTCGCGCGGCTCGCCATCGACAGCGCGGACGCGACGACGACCGCCCTCGTCGCCGCCTACGTCGGCATCGCCGCCGTCGCCTACGCCGGCGTGCGGCGGCTCGTCGCCGTGAACGGGTTCGAAGGGTAGGCGGTCGGCGGAGCGCGGCGATTTGTTATATCACAATAGTTTATTATGGATTACCAGTCACTGGTCTAACACGGTGATCGTATGGCCTCTCACTCGGACGTTCACGCCCTGCCGGGATTCGTCGCGATGGATGCGCTCTCCGTGTTACGCGGCGGACGCCGCGGGGCGAGCGTCCAGATAACGGACGGGTATCTCGCGGGACAGCGGACGGTGCTGGAGGCCGTCGACCCGCCGATATCGACCGACGACCGGAGCGCCATCTGTCGGGAGTCCCGGCGGATCTGCGAGGACATCCACATCGACATCGATACCCTCACCGAAGGGAACCTCCGAGAGGCCTCGGTCAGGTTCAGACGGCTACTCCAACGGCTCCCGGAGGTCAGCTACCTCGAGCGACACTACCCGGAGACGTGTTTCGTCGTCCCGGAGTGGGTACGAACACCGGGCGAGGTGCGGTACGGGGCGCGAGTGTACTTCTTCGCCGACGACGCGCCCGACCCGGAGTCGGTGATGGACGAGAACATCCGGGCGGTGACCGACGAGTCGCCGGAGTCCTTCGAGCGGTACCAGGGCTCGCTTCACGGATACCCGGAGTGCTGTATCGACTTCTACGCGGGGGCGACGCGGTCGCCCGAGACCGATCCCGAGTCGCAGTCGATCGCACCGCTCGAGGAGCGCGTCCGCGACGACCGGCTCGAACGGGGGTCGCCCCTCTCGTGGTCCTTCGACGAGGTCCTCCGGGGGTTTTTCGACGACCCGCAGAGCTACGCCTTCTTCGCTCACGAGTTCTATCCGGAGCCGGGCTGTGAGACGGCCCGACGGCGCGGCGTCGAGATATACGAGACGCTCGCCGGCGCGCTCCCCGAACCGCTGGTCCGAGACTACTTCCGGTTCAACTTCGGCTGGTCGTATCTCATGGCGAAGGCGGTCCGAGACGGCGCCGACGAGACGCCCGAGCCGGGCCGCTTCGGACGGGAACACGCGCTGTTGTACCTCCCGTTGCGGATCGTTTTGGAGCTGTACTGAGCGGCACTCGTCGAGACGCCGTCGGTCCGAACGGGAGTCAGCCCCCGAACGCACCGAGACTCGACTGCAGTTCCCGTTCGGGTACCTCGTCGGTGAGCTCGTAGCCGACCAGCTCGCGGGCGTCGACCGCGTAGGTGGACCCGCCGCGGTCGAGCACCAGCACTCGGCCCTTCCAGCCGCGAACCGTCCCGGCCGCCATCGTCTCCGCGACCGGGCGCTCGTCGAGCCCGAGCCCGTAGTCGAACGCGAAGCGCTCGATCGGGTCGAACCGGTCAAGCAGGGCCTCCCACGCCGGCTCGTCCACCTCGCGGCCGAACCCGGCGAGCTTCGTCGGCACCCGGACGCGGTCGACGAGGTCGTCGCCCTCGGCCAGCTCCGCCTCCACCCGGCGGGCGACCCGGCCGTCCGGGAAGGTGCGGACGTGGGCCGCCCGGTCCGCGCCCTGTTCGCGGAGCCGGGTCTCAAGCCGCCACAGCCGCGTCACGCCGACCTTGAGCACGTCGGGGGCGAACGCAGCGAGGTACAGCGCGTGCTCCTCGTGGCAGTCCATCTCGTCTTTCAGACAGGTCCCCGTACACCGCGCGCACACCCAGACGCTCCCGTGGGCGTCGCAGTAGGGCGCTTCCGGGGCGTCGCAGGCGACGTGTTCGCCGTCGTGGACGGTCCCCGCGCAGCGGCGCTCGCCGAGCCCGTAGGCGAGTTCAGTCCCGGCGGTCGCCTCGACGAACTCGACCGCGCCGCCGCTGGCGACGTGGAGGCCCGCTCCCGACTCGTAGCCCACGACCTGCACGCGTTTCCGTAGGCGAGGCCGCGACTTATGCGCGTCGTCGGAGCGATCGAACGGGTGCTCGTCGGAGTCGCCCGCGGACGGCCCGACCGAGACCCTCGGCAAACGGGAGGGTCCGACTCGGTTCGGTCAATACAGGCCGAGGGTATAACAGCGCTGTAGCCGGTAGACTCCGCACGATCATGTTCTCAGAGGGCCGCAGTATCGGGGTCACCGAGGCGCTCCACGGGGCGGTACAGGACCCGATCCTCGTGCTCTTCGCACTGCTCACGCAGCTCGGCGACGTCTGGTTCCTCTTCCTGCTCGGGGGCGTGCTCTACGTCGCCGGCGACGAGCTCCCCCGGTGGGGAATCGACCGGCGGCGCGGGCTGTTCGTCCTCGGACTCCTGCTCACGTACGTCGCCCTCATCGGGGTGCTCAAGGGGTTCTTCCTGTTTCCGCGTCCGGTCGGAGCGAGCGACCCGCCCGTCGTGCAGTGGGTTCCGTCCGTCCTCCACGGGGTGTTCGCCGATATCACCACGGCGGACGGGCCGGGGTTCCCGAGCGGTCACGCCTTCGGAAGCACGATGGTCTGGGGCGGGTTCGCGCTCATCGTCGCGGAGAATGAACTGTCGCGTGCGTGGATCGCGTTCGCCGGCGCCGTCGTCGCGACCATCTCGGTCTCGCGGCTCGTCCTGGGAGTCCATTACCTCGTGGACGTCGTGGTCGGAGTCGGCCTCGGGCTGGTGGTGCTGGGGGCGCTCTACCTCGTCTCCGACCGCGGCACCGCCCCCGGTCGGGTGCTCCTCGTCACCGTCGGCGCCGGGCTGGTGGGGTTGCTGCAGGTGGCCTCCTTCGAGAGCGTGGCCGCGCTCGGAAGCGCCGTCGGCGCGTGGCTCGTGTGGCGCGGCGTCGCCGATTCGACGCCGGCCCACCCGTCGGACCGCCGAGAAGTCGGTGTCGGATTCGCCGTCCTCGGGCTCGCGGGCGGTCTCTTCGCGCTGCTGTACGCCGTCGAACCACCGCTGCCGATCACGTTCTTCGGGTCCGCAGTCGCCGTCGGCGCGGCGGTCGCCGCCCTGCTGGCCGGCCGGAAACTCGTCGGGTAGTGCGGTGATAGACCGCCCGACGGAGCGGCGACCGGGGAGGTCGTATCCGCGCAGAGAGACGGGTGGGGTATTTAATTCACGTCGCGTGCTATCAGCTCTCATGCTCGACGCCGCACTGACGGCCGCCGACGGCGACGACGGGGTCGACTTCGCGCTCACCGTGACGAACGAGGGGGACGAGCCGGTCACGCTCCGGTTCCGGACCGGCCAGCGCGCCGACTTCGCGGCGTACGAGGGGGTCGACGACGACGCTCGCGACGCCGACGGGGACGCCCCCTTCCGCGACGCCGACGGCGACGCCCCCTTCCGCGACGCCGACGGCGACGCCCCTGACACCGACCCCGTCTGGCGACACGGCGCGGGGCAGCTGTTCACGCAGGCGCTCGGCAGCGAGACGCTCGAGCCCGACGAGTCGTCGACCTACGAGGGGACGTGGCGCGATCCGCCGGCGGGGGAGTACCTGGTCGTCGGGTGGCTGACGGCGGACGATCACGACGCGAGCGCGACCGCACGGGTCGCGGTCGACTGACTCGTCGGATCGGAGCCTCAGTCCGAGCCGCCGCCGTGGACCGCCCTGTCGACCGCGGCCGCGAGCGATTCGCGGGTCCGGTGGCTCGACCCGGCGTCGGTCCGGACCTCGATCAGGTGGGAGCCGCCGGCGTCGCGGGCCCGCGCGCACGCCGCCTCGAGTTCCTCTGCGATCGCCGCCGCACCTCCGTCCCCCTCACCGTCGCCGGTGGCCCCCGGACGCGCGTCGATCCGCGCGTACGCCAGCCCGTGGAGGTCGGCCATCGGCTCGAACTCGATCCCGTGCGGGGTCTTGAACGACTCCGTGAACTCCGGCTCGAACGACTCGATCGGCAGCGCGTGGAAGATCCCGCCGCCGTCGTTGTTGATCGCCACGACCGTCGCGTCGACGTCGCACCGGTCGATCGCGAGCAGCCCGTTGGTGTCGTGATACAGCGCCAGGTCGCCGACGACGAGGGTGAGGTCGTCGGTCGTCGCCGAGCCCGCCCCGAGCGCGCTGGAGACGATCCCGTCGATCCCGGAGACCCCGCGGTTCCCCAGCGCGGTGAGGCTCGTCGTCGTCGGCCCGACGAACCGATCGAGGTCGCGCACGGGCATGGAGTTCGAGACGAACAGGGTCGCCGGGTCGGGGAGCGCGTCGGCGACGGCGCGGAGCGCGTCGCCCTCGTGGAACCCGACCGACTCGTCGGGGACCGGGACGCCGTCTTCGTCGACCGCCTCTCGGCCGTGGATCGCCCGCGCGGCGCGGTCGGCCTCCTCCCACTGCGCGCGCCAGTCGGGGTCGCCGCCGCCCCCGCCGACGAGCCGGGAGAGCCGGGCGCAAAGGCGGCTCGGCTCGGCGACGACGAGGTCGGTCGCGGCGAACTCCGCCTCGCGCCAGCGCCCCGCGGGGTCGACCTGATACTGGTCGGCGCCGGTGGCGGCGAGGTACTTGCGGAGGTTCTTCGACGTGGGCGACGCGCCGAGCCGGAGGACGAGTTCGGGGTCGGTCCACTCGCCGGCGTCGGTTCCGTCGCGTCCGGGGTCGTCGCCGTCCCCCGCGACCGCCGCCGAGAGGTACGCGTCGTATGCGCCGATAACGGGCGCGACGCGGGTGTGGCCGCCGTACCGGACGCCCGAGAGCGGGTCGGCGACGACCGGGAAGCCCGTCGCGTGCGACAGCGCCGTGACCGCCTCGGCGTCGAGCCCCGGCGGGTCCGCCGGACCGGCGACGATCAGCCCGCGGTCGACCGTCGAGAGCTCGCTCGCGAGCGCGCGCAGCTCGTCGTCGCCCGGCTCCGGCGACCCCGGCGTCACGTCGACGTAGGGGCCGTCGCGGCCGGCCTCGGCGACCGGGTCGAGGTCGGCGGGCACGTCGCCGGACACCCGCGTCGGCTCCAGCGGCTTCTTGAACGGGACGTTGAGGTGGACGGGGCCGGGGTCGGCGCCCTCGGCGGTCGCGACGGCGCGAGAGACGGTGGTCCGCAGCGAGCGGAGCGCGCGGTCGTTCGGCGCCGGCTCGGGGAGGTCCTTGTAAAACCGGACGGCGTCGCCGTACAGCTTCTCCTGATCGGCGGTCTGGTTCGCCCCCGAGTCCCGCAGTTCCGGCGGGCGGTCGGCGGTGAGCGCGAGGAGGGGGACGCGGGCCTCGCTCGCCTCCATCACGGCCGGGTGGTAGTTGGCGGCGGCGGTGCCGGAGGTGCAGATCAGCGGCGTGACGCTCCCCGTTCGCCGGGCGCGGCCCAGCGCGAAGTAGGCGGCGGAGCGCTCGTCGAACTGCGAGAAGACGCGGAGGTCGTCGCGGCGCGCGGCGGCCATCGTCAGCGGCGTCGAGCGGCTGCCCGGCGAGACGACGACGGCGTCGACGCCCGCGGCGACGAGCTCGTCCACGAGCGCCCTCCCCCACAGCGCGTTCCGGTTCGGCGCGGTCATTGCCACCGCTTGGTGGTCGATATTTAAATACACCCGCGGGTCGGCCGCGGCGGGATCGCTTATACTCTGTCGAGCCGCGAGAGCCCGTGCCAGACCGCGTCGACGAGCCGGGCCTCGCCCTCGCCGTCGGCCTCGTCCCAGCCGCGGGCGATCGCGTCCTCCAGCACCGGGACCGGGTGGTTCTCGAAGTTGTTCATCCCGCGGAACGTCTCCAGCGCCTCGCGGTGCGGCTCGCCGAAGACGTCGACGTCGGTCGCGTCGCTCTCGTCGAGGAACCCTAGGTCGGCGAGGGTCGTCGCCACCGCCGCGGCCGCGTCGCCGGTCAGCTCTCGAGTCTCGTCGGGCGCCTCGCGCTCCAAGAGGGTGACGTCGTAGATCTTGAAGGCGCGCTCCAGCTCGTCGATCGGGCGCTCGTGGTCGTCGACGCGCACGTCGATCCACCGGTCGTTGCGGCCGTCGTAGCCGCCCTCCGGCTTGGCGACGTAGAGCGCCGCCGACTGCTCGCCGCGCTTGTCGCCGCCGGCCGCGTTGCCGGCGTGGAGCGCGGCGATCAACCGCTCCGGGAGCCCGCCGTCCGTCCCCTCGAACGCCTCCGCCATCGCGGTCAGCGTCTCGGCGTTCTCCAGGATGTTCCCCTGGACGGTGTAGCCCTCGCCCTGCAGGTCGCCGGCGTAGTCGTGACACTCCTCGCCGGTGAAGGCGGCCGGCTCGCCGTCGAGACCGACGACCCCGACCTGCCGGGCGGGCGCCTCGTCGTCCTCGCTCGTGAGCTCCTCGACGACCGCGTCGGCGTCGCGCCCCTCGCGGAGGAGGTCGAGCCCGTCGGGGCCGTAGGCGACGTTCGCGAAGCTCTGCGTGGCGATCGCGCCGGCGTCCGCGCTGACGAACGGGACGACCGCGCCGACGCTGACGAACTTCGACTGGACGGCGACGCCGACGGCGTCGGTCTCCGGGTCCCGAGCGGCGATCGAGAACGTCGAGGGGCGGGCTGGCATGTGGATCGACGGATAGGCGGCCGCCCTCATAAATCCGGCAGGGGTCGCCGGGGCGGTGCGCCCGCCGCAGCCGGCGCCCGCACCGCCGCAGCCGGCGCCCGTACCGCCGCAGCCGGCGCCCGCACCGCCGCAGCCGACGCCCGCACCGGTCCGCGCCGCCGCGTTCCGCACCCCGACTCACGACCGCGTTCTGCAACGCTTATGCACGCCGACCGACTTCGATCGCGTATGAGCGACGACGACGCCGTCGACGTCGAGGTCGAGTCCTCCGACGACGCCGCGGCCGACGCGGCGAGCGCCAACGGCACGGCGGAGGCGACCGGCGAGGAAGCGAGCGGCGAGTCGGCCGAGGGCGACACGGACGCCCGCGACGAGGAAGCGCTGGCCGCCGCCGTCGCCGAGCACGACGAGGCGCTCGCGCGGGAGGCGGCGGAACTGGAGGCGGAGCTCGCCGAGACGCGCGAGGAGCTGCTCGCGGCCGAGGAGGAGGTCGAGGAACTCACGAGCAAGTTCGCCCGCGTGAAGGCGGACTTCAGCAACTACAAGCAGCGCGCCAAGCGCAAGCAGGACGAGATCCGCGAGCGCGCCTCCGAGGCGCTCGTCGAGCGCATCACCCCCGTCCGGAACGACCTCCTGCGCGCGCTCGATCAGGAGGAGGGGAGCGACCTCCGCCCCGGCGTGGAGTCGACGCTGGAGAAGTTCGACGAGGTTCTCGCCGAGGAGGGCGTCGAACCCATCGCCCCCGAACCGGGCGACGAGGTCGACCCGTCGCGGCACCAGGTGATGTTACGCGTCGAGAGCGACCAGCCCGAGGGCACCGTTCACGAGGTGTACGAGCCCGGCTACGAGATGGGCGATCGCGTCGTCAGCGAGGCGAAGGTCACCGTCAGCGCCGACGAGTCGTAGTCGGCGTCTCCGAGTCGCGCTCCGCGTCTCCCGTTTTTACGTTCCCTTTCCGTATCGGTCCGCGAGGTCGTCGAGCTCCGCGTCCGGCGCCGCGGCGTGGGGCACCGACAGCGGCGACACCGACACCTCGCCGTCGACGACCGCGCGTCGATCGGTGCCGACCGGGTCAGGCACGTCTCCCGGCGTCATCCGTCCCCAGATCGGGTCGGAGATGGAGAGGCCGCCGTTTCCGTCGGACGCCGCCTCCATCCCGTACCACTCGGAGGGCGTGGTGACGCGCATCGGCGCGGGGTCGACCCCGGCGTCGAGCGCCGCGCCCGACGGCGCGGAGTCGGCCAGTCCCCCGTCCTCCACGACCGTCTCCGAGCCGCCGTCGCCCTCGGCGGGCTCCGCCATCGGCGCGTTGACGTTGAGGTAATCGGCCCGGTCGAACACGCCCGCGGCGTCGGCCTCCTCGATAAGGAACCGCGTGGCTCGCACGGCGTGGGCGAACGACGCCGGCGGGAGCTCTCGTTGCCACCAGTCGTCGCCGCCCGGCACGTACATCGACGTCGCGATGCCGGGGGCGCCGAAGAACGAGCCCTCGACGACCGCCGAGACGGTCCCGGACCGCCCGAGGGCGTACGCGCCGAGGTTCGCCCCCTCGTTACACCCGGCGACCACGAGGTCGGCGTCCGGGACGAGTTCGTCCAGCCCGGCGACGACGCAGTCCACGGGAGTCCCCTCGACCGCGTAGCCCAGGTCGTGGTCGGTGACCGCGACGTCGGCGGAGATGGCGCGACCGATCGACGACCGGTCGCCCGTCGGCGCGACCGCGACCACGTCGTAGTCGGTCGCGAGCGCGTCGTACAGCGTGCGGAAGCCGACGGCGTCGATGCCGTCGTCGTTCGTCAACAGGATCCGCTCGACGCTCATACGAGTACTACGGGCGGTTCGGGCAAAAGTCCACCGTCGCACGGGTGGGGAGGTCGGATCCGGCGGCGCACGGGCGGGATTCGGATCCGGTCCGCCCGCGACGAACGGAAAAGCCCACGTATCCCGGGCACCACCGCCCGGTATGGGATTCGGGGACACGGCAAAAAAGATCCAGACGCTCGCCGACAAGGCGGAGCGCACGTACCAGAAGATCAACGAACTCCGCAGCGAGGTCGAGGAGACCCAGACGACCGTGGTGGACACCTCCGAGCGCGTCCAGCGGCTGGAGAACGAGATGGCCGAGCAGCGGGCCGTCCTCGACGCGGTCGCGACCGAGGTCGGCGTCGACCTGGAGAGCGTCAGCACAGAGGCCCACATCACCGAGGCGGAGCGCGCGGCCGCGGAGGACGCGGCCGCGGAGGACGCGGTCGAGAGCGCGGGCGACGACGCCGAATCCGCCGAGAGCGACGGCGGAGAGCCCGGCAACGCCGAACCCGACGACGACGCCGAACCCGCCGAGCGCGACGCGGCCTGAGTTCAGTCGGTCGTCTCGCCGGTGTCCGCCGCGTTCTCGACGCCGCCCGCGTCGCTCCCCTCGCCCGCGTCGCCGTCGGCTCGGGACACCACCTCGGCCGGGACTCCCGCGACCGTCGTCTGCGGCGGGACGTCGGCGTCGACGAGGGAGTTGGCCGCCACGCGCGCGCCCTCGCCGATCGTGACGCCCGGCAGGACGACCGCGCCGGCCCCGATCATCGCGCGCTCTCCGACGACGACGTCGCCGAGGCGGTACTCCGCCTGCAGGAACTCGTGACACAGCAGCGTGGCGTCGTAGCCGACGATCGCGTCGTCGCCGACGGTGATCCGTTCGGGCCAGAACACGTCCGGCGTCGACTCTAACCCCCACGCGACGCCGGCGCCGACCGTGACGCCGATCCGCCCCAACAGCCAGTTCTTCAGTCGGAGACTCGGAGAGATCCGCGCGAGGACGATGACGACGTAGTTGCGGACGACGACGAGCGGCGACTTCGCGTCCGGCCACGACCACAGCGAGTTGCGCGGCCCGGGGGTCGGGTGACGCTCCAGCCGGTCGCTTCGAGCGCCGTCGGGGCTCTCGCCGGCGTCAGTCTCGTCTGGCGCGTCTCTCCGCCTATCCGCCGATGCGCCCCTCGCCGCATCCGCAGACGCGTCACTTACCACATCCGCAGACGCGTCTCTTACCGCATCCGCCGCCGCGCCGTCGTCCTCGTGAGTCACGACGGGCCGTTCGGACGGCTCGGTTATAAGGGTCGCCGCCGCGGTCGACGCGAGGGTTCAAATCGGATACCTCGGACAGTGCGCTCACGACCTGACGAGGGCCCACGGCCGGCCGAGACGGGTGCGCGGTCGACCGCCGTGCGGACGCGATCGACGACCGCCTGTTCGCCACGTCGACCAGCGTCGACGCCGTCCAGACGCCCGCTCGGGTGTCGTCCTACTCCCGCATCGGGTGCCGCCCTACTCCCGCAGCTCGTTCATGTGCGCCACGCGCCGCTCGACGAGGTCGGCCGTCCCGACGTCGTGGCGGATCCGGAGCCCGTCGCCGGCGGCCGAGAGCCCCTCCTCGGCCTGTCGCTCCGCGGCGGCGATCGAGTCGCCGCGACCGACGACGGCGAACGACCGCGAGGTGGTGGTGTACAGCCCGTCGTCGCGCTCGTCGACGCTCGCGTAGTAGAGCAGCGCGTCGCCGACGCTCTCCTCGTCGACCGCGATCTTCGCGCCCGCGTCGGGGTCGACCGGGTAGCCGTCCGGCACGGCGTACTTACAGACGGTCGCCTCGCCGGAGAAGGACAGCTCTGGGAGCGCTTCTCCCTCGCGCGCGGCCGTCAGCACGTCGATGAACGGCGTCGTCAGAATCGGCAGCGTGTTCATCGCCTCCGGGTCGCCGAAGCGCGCGTTGAACTCGACGACCTTCGGGCCCGCGTCCGTGAGCATGAACTGCCCGTAGAGGACGCCCTTGTAGTCGGGGAGCGCCTCGACGACCGCCTCCAGCACGTCGACGGCGGCCTCGTAGTCGCCCTCGGCCATGAACGGCAGCGGAAGGCCCGTGTCCGAGTACGAGCCCATCCCGCCCGTGTTCGGGCCCTCGTCGCCCTCATAGGCCCGCTTGTGGTCCTGGACCGCGGGGGTCGTCCGCACGTCGCCGTTCGCGACGAACGCCTGGACCGTGAACTCCTCCCCGACGAGTCGCTCCTCCAGTACGACGCGGTCGTAGTCGGAGTCGCGGAGGTACGCCTTCGCCTCCTCGGCGGTCACCTGGTCGCCGATCACCTTCACGCCCTTCCCCCCCGTGAGCCCGGCCGGCTTCACCGCGAGGTCGCCGTCGTACGCGTCGATGTACTCGCAGGCGGCCTCGGTGTCGTCGAACACCGCGTAGTCGGGACAGCCGGGGATCGACGCCTCCTCCATGAACTCGCGCTGGTAGGCCTTGTCCGTCTCCAGGCGCGCCTCCTCGGCCCGCGGGCCGAACGCGTACACGCCGGCGTCGTCGAGGGCGTCCGCGACGCCCGCCGCGAGCGCGGACTCTGGCCCGATCACGGCCAGGTCAGCGCCGACCTCGGTCGCGTAGTCGGCGACCGCCGCGGCGTCGGTCTCGTCGATCGACTCGAACCCGTCGGCCAGGCGTCGGATCCCCGGATTCCGGTTGCTCGCACAGGCGTACAGCGCGCAGTCGCCGGCGACCGCGCGGGCGATCGCGTGCTCGCGTCCGCCGCCGCCGACGAGGAGTACGGTCTCGGTCATGCCCGACGGATGAGTACACGGTAGTGTAAGCTTTACTTTCGACTCGCGCCGAGATACACACGTGCGTGGATCGGTAATCGAGTACACCGCTGCCCCTCGGTTCGTGTGACGGGTTTTTGCCTCACCGGGGCGAATCGGACGTATGTCACAGCCGACGGAACGGAACCGCCTCGACGAGGAGGCGAGCCCGTACCTCCGACAGCACGCCGACAACCCGGTCCACTGGCAGCCGTGGGGCGACGAGGCGTTCGAACGCGCCCGCGAACACGACGTGCCGGTGTTCGTCTCCATCGGCTACTCCTCCTGTCACTGGTGTCACGTGATGGCCGAGGAGAGTTTCGAGGACGAGGCGGTCGCCGAGGTGCTCAACGAGCGGTTCGTGCCGATCAAGGTCGACCGGGAGGAGCGCCCCGACGTCGACAGCGCGTTCATGACCGTCTCCCAGCTCGTCACGGGCGGCGGCGGGTGGCCGCTCTCCGCGTGGTGCACCCCCGAGGGCGAGCCGTTCTACGTCGGGACCTACTTCCCGCCCGAGCCGCGCCGGAACCAGCCCGGGTTCCGCGACCTCTCCGAGCGCATCGCGGACTCGTGGGCGGACCCCGAGCAGCGCGAGGAGATGAAGCGCCGCGCCGAGCAGTGGACGACGAGCGCCCGCGACGAGCTGGAGTCGGTCCCCGACCCGGACCTCGCCGGCGACGCGGAGGCCCCCGGCACCGACCTGGTCGACGAGGCGGCCGCCGCCGCGATCCGGGGCTACGACGACGAGTACGGCGGCTTCGGAAGCGGCGGCGCGAAGTTCCCGATGCCGGGCCGGATCGACCTCCTGCTCCGCACCGCCGCTCGAACCGGCCGGGACGCCGCGCTCACGGCCGCGACGGGGACGCTCGACGGGATGGCGCGCGGCGGGATGTACGACCAGATCGGCGGGGGGTTCCACCGATACGCGGTCGATAGGCGCTGGACGGTCCCGCATTTCGAGAAGATGCTGTACGACAACGCTGAGCTTCCCCTGATGTACCTCGACGGGTATCGCCTGACCGGAGACCCCGCGTACGCCCGGATCGCGAGCGAGACGCTCGGCTTCCTCGACCGGGAGCTCCGCCACGAGGACGGCGGCTTCTTCAGCACGCTCGACGCGCGGAGCGCGCCGCCGGCGAGCCGGCGAGGGGATGCGAGCGACAACGGAGGCGAGCGCGCCGACGTCGAGGGCGCCTTCTACGTCTGGACGCCCGAGGAGGTCGACGCGGCCCTCGACGAGCCGGCCGCGTCGCTGGCGAAGGGCCGGTACGGGATCCGGTCGGGCGGGAACTTCGAGCGCGGTACGACCGTGCCCACGGTCGCGGCGTCAGTCCAAGAGCTCGCCGAGGAGTACGACCTCCCGACCGACGAGGTTCGGGAGCACCTTACCGCCGCCCGCGTCGCGCTGTTCGAGGCGCGGGAGTCGCGCCCGCGGCCCGCCCGCGACGAGAAGGTGCTCGCCTCGTGGAACGGCCGCGCGATCTCCGCGTTCGCGAGCGCCGGGGGCGTCCTCGGCGAGCGGTACGCGGAGATCGCCAGCGAGGCGCTCACGTTCTGTCGCGACCGCCTCTACGACGCCGAGTCCGGCGAGCTGGCTCGCCGGTGGCTCGACGGCGACGTCCGCGGGCCGGGCTACCTCGACGACCACGCGTTCCTCGCGCGCGGCGCGCTCGACGTCTACGCCGCCACCGGCGACGTAGGGGCGCTGGGATTCGCGCTGGAGCTAGCCGAGACGATCGTCGCGCAGTTTTACGACGACGAGGACGCCACCATCTACTTCACGCGGGATCCGGAGGCGAACGCGGGGGACGCGGACGCTCTCGCTGGCGACAGCGAGGCGCGATGCGCCGCTGGCAGCGAGGGACAGAGTCCCTCGGGCAACCGGGCTTCGCCCGGTGACAGCCGGACGCAGTCCGGCGACGACGCCCTGTTCGCCCGCCCGCAGGAATTCACCGACCGCTCGACGCCCTCGAGCCTCGGCGTGGCGGCCGAGACGCTGGCGCTGCTCGACGGGTTCCGGACCGACCGCGAGTTCGCCGAGATCGCGGAGGCGGTCGTGACGACCCACGCCGACCGGATCCGGGCGAGCCCGCTCGAACACGTCTCGTTGGTCCGAGCCGCCGAACTCGTCGAGACGGGCGGGATCGAGGCGACGATCGCCGCCGACGCGGTGCCAGACGCGTGGCGCGAGACGCTCGGCGAGCGGTACCTCCCGGGGGCGCTCGTCGCGCCGCGACCGCCGACCGAGTCGGGGCTTGACGCGTGGCTGGACCGGCTCGGGATGGACGAGGCGCCGCCGATCTGGGCCGGACGCGACGCCGTCGACGGCGAGGCGACCGTCTACGTCTGCGAGGGCCGGACCTGCTCGCCGCCGGAGACCGACCTCGACGCGGCGCTGGCGTGGCTGGCCGAGCGGCAGTAAGGGAGGGCGCACGCCGGTGCGGAGGATCGGAACGGGGACCCGACGCGGATGCTACGCACCGGCTACTCCCTCGCCCGGCCGGCGTAAGTCGCGTCGTAATTATAAGCGTCCGTCACGACCCGTCCACCATGCACGATTTCGTCGTCGTCGGTGCCGGGCCACCGGGGTCCCGGTTCGCTCGGCGCGCGGCCGAAGCCGGTCGCGACGTGGTTGTCTTCGAGAAAGGGACCGTCGGCGAACCGCTGGCCTGCTCGGGCCACGTCTCCGACGACGTCTGGGAGTACGTCCCCGACGACGCCCGCGACCGGCTCCTCCAGAACCGGGTGTACGGGGCGCGGTTCCACGTGGGCTCTCCAGGATCGAAGGCGTACCCGTTTTATAAAGACCGCCCCGTCTCGAACGTGATCGACCGCGTCGGACTCGACCGGACGCTCGCCGACTGCGCGCGAGACGCGGGCGCCGACGTTCGGGAGGGACGCACCGTCCTCGACGTGGACGAGCGGCCGGACCGGGTCGTCGTCGAGGTCCGGACCCCGGGCGGCGACGTCGAGACCGTCGAGGCCCGGATGGTCGCCGGTTGCGACGGCCCGACCTCCCGCGTGCGCCGCGCGCTCGACCTCCCGGAGCCGGACGAGCTGCTCCACGGCGTGCTCGCGTTCGACGACGCCCCCGACGACGGCGACCTCGTCGACGTCCATCTGACCGCGCCGACGTTCTTCGCGTGGCGGATCCCGCGGGGAGACGCCGGCGTCGAGTACGGGCTCGCAGCGCCCCCGAGCGACGACGTTACGGCGATGTTCGACCGCCTCACCGACGCGTACGGCGCGACGACCGACCGGTTCTGCTCCGGGGCGATCCCGGTCGGCCCGCCGGACCGCGTCACCACCGACCGCGCGTTCCTGATCGGCGACGCCGCCGCGCAGACGAAGCCGTTCACCGGCGGCGGGATCCTGTACGGGATGACCGCGGCCGACGTGGCCGCGGCGGCGATCGATCCCGCCGACCCCGCGACCCTCGCCGACTACGAGTCCGGCTGGCGCGAGGCGCTCGGCAGAGAGATTCGGCTCGGGAGCGCGATCCGACGGTGTTACTCGCTTCCGGAGCCCGTCCAGCGGTTCGGGCTGTGGGCGCTCTCCGGCGAGATCGGCGTCCACATGGACCGCCCGAGCTCCTTCTTCTCGCCGGCGCATCTCCGGCGGCTGTTCTCGCGGGGCGACCCGCCGGAGACCGGGAAAGATATTTAAAAAGACTGGCTCGACCGCGGCGGTTACTCGTCGATGACGTCCGCGAACGAGACGTTCTCGCGGACGCTCGTGATCTCGACGGTCGGCTCGTCGCCCGGCTGAGAGTCGGGGACGATGACGACGTAGCCCCGCTCGATCTTCGCGATGCCGTCGCCCTTGTCGCCGAGCGTCTCGATCGTGACCTCGCGGACGTCGCCCTCGGAGACCGGCGGTCCGGTGGCGGCGTCGGCGGAGGACCGCACCGCGGAGCCGCCGGCGCCGTTCCCGGAGAGTTCCCGATCCGCCGACCGTCCGGTCGCGGACTCGGCGGTCTCGCCTTCCGCCTCGTTCCGTATCAGTGCGACCCGGTACGTCTCGTCGAGGGAGACCGATCCGTGTTCGATCTCCGATACCGGGACCGTGACGACGGGGTCGCCGTCGCGCTCCTCTACCGTTCCGGTGAACAGACACGCGAGCGAATCGGTGATTTCGACCATGGGTCACCTTGTGAGTACGGTAATGAAAAGCTCCCTATTTATGCACTCACCTCGCGCTCGTGGTTCATCCCCCCTTCGAGCCGCGAGAACGGCCCGAAGCGACGCTCGAACGCTTCGAGCGGCGAATGAACACAAACGTTTACCCTGTTCCGAATGAATCGCCGATCATGAGCCGAAACTACGAGTCGCTTCACGACCCGAACGCGGAGTACACGATGCGAGAGCTCTCCGCGGAGACGATGGGCGTGACCGGCACGCGCGGCGGCGGTCGCGACGTCGAGATCACTGACGTTCAGACGACGATGGTCGACGGGAACTTCCCGTGGACGCTCGTCCGCGTGTACACCGACGCGGGTGTCGTGGGCACCGGCGAGGCGTACTGGGGCGCCGGCGTGCCGGAGCTCATCGAGCGCATGAAGCCGTTCGTCGTCGGGGAGAACCCGCTCGACATCGACCGGCTGTACGAGCACCTCATCCAGAAGATGTCCGGCGAGGGGTCGGTCGAGGGCGTCACCGTCACCGCGATCTCCGGCATCGAGGTCGCGCTCCACGACCTCGCCGGCAAGATCCTCGACGTGCCCGCCTACCAGCTGCTCGGCGGGAAGTACCGCGACGAGATGCGCGTCTACTGCGACTGCCACACCGAGGAGGAGGCCGACCCCGACGCGTGCGCCGACGAGGCCGAGCGCGTCGTCGACGAGCTGGGCTACGACGCGCTGAAGTTCGACCTCGACGTCCCCTCGGGGCTGGAGAAGGACCGCGCGAACCGCCACCTCCGCCCCGGCGAGATCCGCCACAAGGCGGAGATCGTCGAGAAGGTCACCGAGCGCGTGAAGGACAAGGCCGACGTCTCCTTCGACTGCCACTGGACGTTCTCGGGCGGCTCCGCGAAGCGCCTCGCGGACGCTCTCGAGGAGTACGACGTGTGGTGGCTCGAAGACCCCGTGCCGCCGGAGAACCTCGAGGTGCAAGAGGACGTCACCAAGGGCACGACCACGCCGATCGCGGTCGGCGAGAACCGCTACCGCGTCACCGAGCTGCGCCGCCTCATCGAGAACCAGGCGGTCGACATCGTCGCGCCCGACCTGCCGAAGGTCGGCGGGATGCGCGAGACCCGAAAGATCGCCGACGTGGCGAACCAGTACTACGTCCCGGTCGCGATGCACAACGTGGCCTCGCCGGTCGCGACCGTGGCGGCGACGCACGTCGGCGCCGCGATCCCCAACTCGCTGGCGATCGAGTACCACTCCTACGAGCTCGGCTGGTGGGAGGACCTCGTCGAGGAGGACGTCATCGAGGACGGCTACATCGAGGTCCCGGAGGAGCCCGGGCTCGGCGTCACGCTCGACATGGACGCCGTCGAGGAGCACATGGTCGACGGCGAGACGTTGTTTGATTGAGCGGAGCGAAATCAAGCGCGAAAATCTTTATTTTTCGCAGTTCGACGAAGCTACGCTTCGTCGGGCAAGCGAATCTCCGATTCGCGTTGTTCGACTCAGCGAAGCGAAGTCGAGCTCGCCTGACTCCGTCAGGCGTCGTTCGAGGAAGCCTAGCTCCGTCGAGCCGGCAGCGCGGAGCGTTGCGTCGGTCGACTCCCTCAGGCGTCGGTGACGATCCCGTTCCGCCGGACCGGATCGAGTCCCCGCCGGTCCAGTTCCGCCTCGATCTCGCGGAGTCGGGGCGCGATCTCGTCCGGCTCGTGGCTGTCGGTCCCGACCGTCACTCGGACGTCGGCGTCGACGAGCCGATCGAGGAACGTCGGCGCCGGGTGGAACTCCCCGTAGTCGTCGAGGAATCGACCGGCGTTGATCTCGGGGACGGTTCGCGACCGGGCGAGGGCGTCGGCGACCGCGGCGTAGTGGTCCTCGGTCGCGAACCCGCGGAGGTGGGGGTTACGCTCGACGAGGTCTGGGTGCGCGGCGACCGCGAACAGCTCCGACTCGACCAGCGCGACCAGCTTCTCGAAGTACCGGTCGACGAGCGCGCGCCGCTCCGACTCGGACTTGTCGGCGAAGTGCGAGCGGGCGTGGACGTTCGCGCCGTCGAGCTCGTGGACGCTGCCGACCGCGTAGTCGAACTCGGCCTCGGCCAGGAAGTCGGCGATCGCCGCCTCGTGGTCCGGGTCGTAGTCCATCTCCACGGCGTCGAACACGTCGATCGCGGCGTCGCGTCTGACCGCCTCGATAGCCTCCCGACGGCGCTCGTAGGTCAGGTCGAGGTTGAATCCGAGCGCGCGCTTGTACCGCCTCGCGCCGGGATCCGGCGAGACGTTGCAGTGGTCCGCGAACCCGACCCCGTCGAGTCCGGCGTCGGCCGCGGCGTCGACCATCCACCGCAGGAACGCCCCGTCAGAGTAGTTCGTGTGGGCGTGGAAGTCGTACACGGAGGTCCGTAGGTCCCGAATCGACTCGTAGTTTCGGGTCGGCGAGCGTCCGGTTCCGACGCCGCCTCAGTACCCCGTGCCGAGCGCTCGGTTCGCGACGAGGACGGCGAAGGTCACGCCGAACAGCACCGCCAGGATCGCGAAGGAGACGCCCCAGCCGAACAGGTCGGCCGCGAGTCCGACGCCGACGGAGCCCGCGGAGCCGATCACGGTGTAGACGGTCCGGACGAGGCCGAATCCGGCGCCGCGCTCCGCGTCCCCGAGGGCGTCCATGAACCGCGGATCGATCGCCGAGAAGAAGCTCGCGCCGGAGCCGGCCAGCAGCACCGCGACGCCGACGCCGACCAGTCCGGGGCCGAGGACGAAGGCGGCGGTGCCCACCGCGCCCGCGAGCATCGCCCCGCCGATGGCGGCGTCGCGACCCACGCGGTCCGAGGCGCGTCCGAGCGCGACCTGCGCGACCGCCCGGACGACGAAGAACGCCGAGAAAATGCCGGCGGCGAGCGACGGCGAGAACCCCCGGAACTCGACGAGGAACGTCGGGAGAAACGACATCACGCCCTGGACCACGTACGTGCCGGCCATCGCGATAAAGAGCGGGAGGAGGATACTCGGCCGCGAGAGGAGCTCGACGAGAGGCGCGAGCGCGAACTGGTCTCGCATCGCCTGGTCGGGGCGGCGCGGTTCGGTCGGACGGACCCGCCACGCGAAAAGCAGGAACACCGGCGCGCCGACGAGCGCGGCCAGCGCGACCGCGGGACGCCAGCCGTATCGGACGCCGACCCACGCCGCGGCGACGGGGGCAACCAGCCCGGCGAGCGGACCGCCCGCGGAGTGGAGTCCGAAGGCCGTGCCGATGTCGTCGAAGGTCCGCGAGAGCAGCGTCGTCGCCACCGCGTAGTGGAGGCCGGCGACGAGTCCCAGAAGCACGGCCGCCAGCACGAACGCGGGAAAGACGGGCGCGAGCGCGAGGACCGCGCTCATCGCGGTGGTGCCGCCGACGGCGACGAGGATCACGATCCGCTCGCCGTAACGGTCCGCGAGCACGCCGCTCGGGAACTGGGCGGCGCCGTACGCCAGCCACATCCCCGAGAGCGCGGCGCCGATAGCGGTGTTCGACACCGCGAAATCGTCGACGATGAGCGGGACGACGGGGCTGATCGCCAGCCTGGCGAAGTACGTCACGAGGAACGCGAGCATACACAGGGACAGCACCGTGTGGCGGTACTGCCAGCTCATCCGACGGTCACTGGCGAGAGGTCGGTACGGTCCGGGGTCAACGCTTTCGGTTCCGGGCGGGGGAGCCGACTCCGGGGTCTCCACCGGCGGAACCGGCCGTCGTCCCGCCCCGCATCACCCGACTGCGGCCGGATCGACCCGGCTCCCGACCCACAGCAGCGTGGCGACGAGACCGAGGACCGCGAGCGGGAGGAACCACTGCATCACGGCGAGCAGTCCCGCGGAGGCCTGCACCCCGATCACGAGCAGCAGCGTGGGCCCGCAGCAGGCGAACCCCGAGAGGAGCCCGGGGACGCCCGCGGCGGCGCCCGCGCCGGCGCCGATCCGGCACGCCGCGGGACCGCGCCAAGCGACGACGGAGACCGCGAGCGTAACCCCCACGAGCGCGGCGAGTCCCAGCCCGAGGGCGCCGTTGACTGGGACGAACAGGTACTCGAACGGGCCGAGCGTGACCAGCGCGACCGGCTCGTACTGGAACGGCGCGACGCGGCGAGTCAGGAGCGCGAGCGGGTCGCTCGCGACGGCGACGTCGACCGTCGGAGACCGACCGCTCCCGACACCGGCAGCGCCGCCGCGGAGCCCGAGGTGGTCGAGTCCGACGGCGTACGCGAGGAAGTACGCGGTCGAGACGACCGCGAACGTCGCCCGCCCGTCGCGTCGGCCGAGCGACGCGCGAACGGCGAATCCGGTACGACGGACCAGCCCGACCGTCCACGTCGCCGGGTCCTCGAGCGGGGAGACGGGGGCGGACTCCGTCTCAGCGCCCATATCCGGCCTCCGTGTGGTCGCCGACGAAGGCGGTGTCTGGGTAGAACCCCGCCCACGCGAACCACATCGCGTCGAACGCGAGGACCGGTTCGAGCGGGAGGTCGTCCGCCGCGAAGCCGCCGCCCTCGGAGCCGACTCGGTAGCCGTCGCCGTCGGGCTCGACCGTCAGGTCGTCGGGGTTCCGGTAGACGTGGCCGGTCGAGAGCCCCGGGTCGGCGACGGCGACGACGCTCGTCCCGCCCTCGCCGACGGCGGCGGTCAGCACGCGGTCCGCGAGCAGCGTCTCCTTGTCGAACGCGACCGCGCCGGTCGCCGTCCGCGCCCCGATGACGACCGACTTCGCGTGTCCCTCGTCCGGCGAGGCGAGCGGCGAGAACATCGTCCCATCCCGCGCGTAGTAGCCGCCGAGGGGCGCGTAGCTTCCGTACGGGTCGCTCTCGTACCGCCGCACGTACCCGGTGTCGTCGGTCAAGACGAGCGAGTCCGGATGGCGCTCTGCCCATTCCTCCGCCGTCGTCCACACGACCCGGAATTCGTCGAGGGTCGCGCCGGTCATCGGCCCGTCGATGGCCGTGGCGAGCATCTGGGGCCACCAGCTCTCGGTCCCCCGGTCGTACATGATCAGGTTCGAGTTGACGAGCCGCCCCGACACGCCGAACGTCGTGTCGCCGCGGCGGAACCCCTGTGCCGTCCCGGTCAGCGGGCAGTACGTGACCGCGACCGGCTCGCCGTCGAACTCGTCGTTGACGATCTCGTGGTGGGAGAGCACGTGTTGCGGGTACGCCTTCGTCACCCCGTTCCGCGCGGCGCCGAACACCGGCACCCCCTCCGCGTACGTCACGTCCGCGATCGGTTGGAAAGACGGGTCGTCGACGGAGGGGATCCCGTCCTGGCCGACGCCGCCGCTGAGCGACTTCGTGACGAGGGTATCGGCCTCGTAGGGGACGTGATAGCCGGCGTCGACGGTCGGCGGCCCGCCGGCGGAGCCGTCGCTGTCAGTGGAACCGTCGCCGTCGCCGGAACCGCCGCTGTCAGTGGAACCGCCGCCGTCGCCGGAACCGCCGCCGTCGCCGGAACCGCCGCCGTCGCCCGTGAGCGAGTCGCGGCCGCCGCGTCCGAGGCAGCCGGCGACGCCGACGCCACCGAGTGCCGCGATCCCGGCCAACGCCGCTCGACGGGTGTGATCCATGGGGGTCCATCCGCGCTCGACGATATAAAGGTCGAAGCGGGGGTGTGAGGCTCACACACATCCGCGGAGACACGACCCGCGGTGACTCACTCCGGCCCGCCGTCGGGCCCGTGGCCCCCGTCGACGGGTCGCTGGCGGAGCCGGTCCGCGATGGCGGCGCCGGCGGTGCGCGGGTCGGGCTCCGCGACGGTGACGCGGTCGCCGACGGCGACGCGGCCGGGCTCGACGACATCACAGCAGAGCCCGCCCCGGCTCCGCATCGCCGAGGCGAGGCCGTCCTCACCGGCCAGCGCCTCGACGTGCGCGCAGGGCGGCCGGCGTCGAGTGGGTCGCAGGCGCGCGTCGCCGACCGCGACGGTCGCCTCCAGCAGGTCGTCCATGCCCGTCCCGAACCCCTCGACGACGACGTTTCGGCGGTGCCGCCCGTCGGAGACGTCGATCCCGGTCTCCCGGTGGACCGCGTCGAGCGCCTCTGCGGCGACGAGGGTGACGGCGCAGCCGTCGAGCTGAAACCGGCCGTCGCCGTTGCGGTACCGGTCGCCCTCGAGGCCGTCGGGACGCACCTCGACGGACTCGCGGAGGTCGGGCGGCGCGCCGCTCTCGGCGGCGGTGACGAGGCTGCGAACCGTGCCGGTCGCGGCGCGGTCCGTCACGTCGGCCCTCCGAGCAGGTCCGGATCGCCGGGTTTCAGCCACTCGCGGTGCGCGTAGTAGACGACGGCTACCGGCGGCGCGGCCAGCGAGGCCAGCGCGTACGCCCATTTAAATAGGCCGAAGTCGGCGACCCCGCGCTCGTCGAGCGACAGCGCGTCGAGGAGGACCGCGGCGGTCGCGAGCGGCGCGAGGAGGTAACCGTGGGCGAAGGCGACGGCGGCGCCCGCCGGAGTGCCGGCCGAGAGCAGCGCCCAGTCGATCGCGTAGAGGACGGTCCACCCGCCGACGGCGGCGGCGAGGACGAGGAGCCACGGGCCGTCGAACCGGCGGGCCGGCGGTTCGGCGGCCGACCCGTCGGGGTCGTCGGCGGAGGCGGCGGCGTGGGTGCTCACAGTCGATATCCGTGCTGAGTAGTACTCAACGTTCGGGTCAGGGGAGGACCGCACTCACCGCCCGCGACCTACGCGTCGAACGTGCCGGCGGTGAGGTACCGTTCGCCGCTGTCCCAGTAGACGGTGACGACGAGCGGCTCGTCGCCGGCGTACGCGCCCGACTCGCGGAGCTCCGCGGCGACGTCCTTCGCCGCGAGGTTCGAGGCGCCGGAGGACTGCCCGACGAGGAGGCCCTCCTCGCGGGCGAGTCGGCGGCACTCGGCCTCCGCGTCCTCGATGTCGACCGTGTGGACCTCGTCGACGAGGTCCACGTCGAGGTTCGGCGCGACGAACCCCGGTCCCATCCCCTGGAACCGGTCGTTTCCGGGCTCGCCGCCGGAGAGGACGGCGTTGTCGCTCGGCTCGACCGCGTCGATCCGGACGTCGGGGAACGCCTCGCGGAGCCGCCGGCCGACCCCCGAGAGCGTGCCGCCGGTCCCGACGCCGGCGACGAGCGCGTCGACGGTCCGATCGCCGACCTGTTCGAGGACCTCCGGGCCGGTGGTCTCGTAGTGAGCCCGCGGGTTCGCGGGGTTCTCGAACTGCCGGAGCTGGACCATCCCCGCCTCGGCTTCGAGCTCGTCGGCGCGCGCTTTGGCCGCGGAGATGTCGCCCTCGACGAGCTCGACCTCGGCGCCGTACGCGCGCATGAGCCGGCGGCGCTCGACCGACTTGCCGTCGGGCATCACGAGCGTCACGTCGTACCCCTTCACCGCGCCCACCATCGCCAGCCCGATCCCCGTGTTGCCCGAGGTGGGCTCGACGATCCCGTCGCCCGCCACCAGTTCGCCCGACTCCTCGGCCGCCTCGACCATGTACAGCGCCGGTCGGTCCTTCGCGGAACCGCCCGGGTTGCGCGACTCGACCTTCGCCGCCACGGTCGTCTCCGGGGGCGAATCGACCCGGACAAGCGGGGAGCCGAGCCCCGCCAACACGTCGTCGTCCATTTGGCCAATAAACGGGCCCACCACTCAAATGCCCGACGGACCGCGGCAAGGCGCGTTCGGGCCCCGGCCGCCGTTGCCACCGACGCGCCGTTTACAAGGTCACCCGACGTATACGCGGGTATGAGACTCGAAACGCTCGCGGCCGACGCGGACGAGGCCGACGCGCTCGACGACGACGTGCTCGCTGCGCTCGGGGCCGACGACTACCGATTCAAGGTGTGGGGCGGCGACTGGTGCGGCGACTGTCGGCGACAGCTCCCGGGCTTCGCGGCAGCGCTCGACGCGGCTGGCGTCCCCGAGGACCGGATCGAGGACTTCCCGGTCACGAAGGGCCCGAACGGGAAGGAGGGCGAGGGCGTCGACGAGCACGGGATCGAGCTGATCCCGACCGTCGTGGTCGAGGACGGCGACGGCGAGGAAATCGCCCGCTTCGTCGAGGAAGCCGACGTCTCTATCGCCGAGTTCCTGGCCCGCGAACTCGCCGAGCCCGAGGCGAGCGCCTGAGCCCAGTCCGTTTTTTAAATACCGTTTACGAATCCAACTCGGCGACGATCCGTTCGCGGATCGGTCCCGCGTCCACGGGCGCCCACGCCTCGATGTCGTAGGTCACGTCGGCGAGGACGGCCAACCGGTCGGCGTCGCCGTCGCCGATCGCCGCGACCGCGTCCTCGGAGAGCCGCGCTAAGACCGCCTCCGAGAGCCGCTCGCGGTCCACGTCGCGGTCGGGCACGTCGAGGATGTGCGGGAGGTCCGCGGCCCCCTCGGGAAGCGACGGGAACGCCGCGGGGCCGACCGCGAGGGCGACGTCGGCGGCGTCGAGCCCGTCGTCCGGGTCGGCGGCGTCCGTCGGCGCGTCGGCCGTGCCCGCCGTCGCTCCGTCGGTCGTACCCGTTGTCGACGCGTCGCCCGTGTCCGCTGCCGCCCCGTCGCCCTCCGCGAGCGCCGCGGGCGGCGCCGGCACCAGCGCGTACTCCGCGACGGCGACGTCGATCGCGGCGGCGATGGCGTCGTCGTCGACCTCGGCCCGCCGTTTAAACGCCAGCTCCGAGAGCGCGCCCGCCAGCTCCGCGCGAGTGAGCCAGCCGAACAGGTCCACGACCCCCGCGAGGTCGTCGCGCGCGGCCACGCTGGGCGCGTCCGTCGCGGTGGGACCGCCCGAAGGGCCGCCGGAACCCCCGCCCTCGGCCATCGGTCAGTCCTCCCCCGAAGCGAGATCGGAGGGCGGATCCGCCGGCTCGCGGTGGCCGTTCCCGCGAACGTCGGCGTCGGCGAGACCGGTACCGGTCGCGTCGCCGGCCGCCTCCGCGAGGTCCGCCCGGGCGGCCCCGGCGACCTCGGCCGGCGTGACCGGCGCGTCGCGCCACGCGGGGAGCCGGGTGTCGGGACCCGGCTCGCCCAGCGCGTCGGCGTAGGTCGCCACCTGCGAGCGCTCTTCGTCGCGGTCGTAGTCGAGGCCGTTGAACGCGGCGTCGGTCTCGTACCCGGCGATCATGGCCTCGGCCGCCTCGCGGTAGCGGTCCGCGAGGCCGTCGTAGTCGACGCTGACGCCGTCGTCCTCCACCGCGCGGAGCGTCGCCTCCCCCACCGCCCGACTCATGTCCGCGAGGCCGGTCGGGCCGTCCACGGAGCGGTGGTCGTGCTCGTAGCGGCCGAGGTCCACCTGCGCGCTCCCGGCGAAGCCGGCGTGCGCGTACGCCTCGCCCAGCGTGCCGACTTCCAGCCCCCAGCCGCGCTGGACGCGGAGCCTCGAGACGAGGTCGGTCGTCGCCGCGAACTCCCCGGCGAGCGCGTACCGGAACGCGTCGAGGTACTCGATCACGCCCGGCTCGCCGCGCTCGGTGGCGTCGTCGAGCGCGCGGACGAGGGGTCGGAAGAACAGCCGGAAGAGGCGGCCGTACAGCGTCCCGTCCTCGACGCGGGCGTAGTACCCCTTCGAGAACGAACGGCCGTTCGCGACCGGGAACAGCAGCCGATTGACGAACGCCGGCGAGTACGTCTTGGTGTCGGCGTCGTGGACGACGACGTACTCCTCTTCTAGGGCCAGGCCGAGACCGAGCCACACGTCTCGCCCCTTCCCGCGACCGCCGTCGAGCCCGCGGTCTGCGAGCAGGTCGGCGAGCCGGGGCCCGCCGCACCAGAGCGTCTCCACGTCGAGGTCGAAGCCGTCGAGCCACCGGGCGAAGGGACCGACGCGGTCGGGAGAGGCTCGAAGCGGGACGATGACCCGGGCGGGATCGACCGTCTCCAGCGTCGAGAGGACGCGTTCGGCCGCGAGCGTGCCGTACTCGCGCTCCGTCATCGGCACCACGACCGCCGCTCGGCCGGTGGGGGCGTCCGGCCGGTGGTCGGTCAACGCGTGCAGCGTCGTCACGCGCTCTTGCACGTACTCCATTACCACTCTACAGGGGCGCGACGCCCTAAACAGGTGCGATACCCGTGGGGCGTGCCGACACTCCGAGAGCGAGCGAACCGCCGTCGCCGTCCGCCGTGGTGGACGGTGTCGGCGGAGGCGAGAGCGCCGGCGCCGGAGCCTCGGACGGTCCGCCTCCGACGGTCACGCGGCCGACGCGGGGCCGGCCGCGCCGCCCGGGACGCGACCCATGCGCTCCAGTACCGCGTAGGCGACGACGACAGCGCCGAGCCCCCCGGCGAGCGCGAGGAAGACGGCGTCGTAGCCGACGCCCGCCTCGATCGCCTCGCCGACGACCCACGACCCGGCCGCCTGCGTCGACATCATCCCGGCGGAGTAGACGGCGTACGCCGACGCCCGAGACTCGTCCGGCAGCGACGCGAGCAGGTAGGTGTCGCTGGCAGGGAACAGCATGTGGATGGCGAACCCGACGGCGACGCTGGCCAGGACGACGGCGACGAGCCCCGAGGCGACGACCACGAGGACGACGCTGGCGATGAACGCCGTCACGATGCCGAGCAGGTACGGCACGTGCGGGAGCCGGTCGGCGAGGTCGCCGGAGACGAGGAAGGCGGGGACCCCGGCGGCGAAGATCACCGTCAGGAGGTTGCGCGCGGTCGCCGGCGCGAGCCCCTTGTCCAGCATGTACAGCTCGTAGAAGTTGAACAGGCCCTGCCAGACGAAGCCCGTGAGGCCCATCAGCACGACGCCCGCCAGGATGAGTTTCCACTGGGAGAGCGCGCCGCCGACGAAGTCGGTGTCGCCCGCGCCGGCGTCGGGGAGGTCCGTCCGGGCGGCGAGGAGGACGAAGACGGCGGTCGTCGCGGCCGCGGCGACGGCGAGCCCGTAGAAGGCGAGCCGCCAGTCGTACCACAGCGCGACCGTGACGACCGGCGCCGCGGCGACCGCGGCGAGCTGGCTCGCCATGCCGTGGACCCCCATCACGCGACCGACGCGCTGGGGGAACAGCTCGGAGATGAACGGGTTGGCGGCGACGAAGTAGACGCCGGACGCGAGGCCGATCGCGAACGCGGCGGTCATCAGCGTCGCCACGCCGGGCGCCACCGCGACGCCGAGCGCGCCGGCGGTCAGCATCGCCCCGGAGACCAGGATCACCAGCCGTCGGGAGTATCGCGTGAGCGCCCAGCCGGCGGGGAGCCGCGGGGCGGCCGATCCGAGCCACGCGAGCGTGACGATGAGCCCGGCGGTCCCCTCGCCGATCGCGAACTCGCCGATGAACTGGCCCACGAGCGGCGCGAACACGACGCGCGCGAAGTTCACGAGGAAGACGAGGGCACACAGCGATCCGAACAGCCGGGTCCGTGACACGGGCGTCGTTCACGTCGCCCGGAGACAAGCGTTGCGAAAGCCGAGCGCCGCGGGAGGTCATCGCGTGTCGCACGCCGGTCGCCCGTCGGTCCGCCCCTCGCGAGCCGCATCGCTCCCCGTCCGACTCGCGTGGTGCGGGGTTTTTATACCAACACGCGAGTAACCGAGGGATATGAAATCGACGCGCAAAGGGCTCCGCGACGGCGACCTGTTCAAGGACACCTACGAGCGACTGAACTGCGCAGCGTGCGAGAAGGTTTTAAAAAAGCAGAACGACCCCGACGAGGTGTTCTCCGTCCGGGTCTGCCCCGAGTGCGAGGTGACGTATAAAGAGCTGCGCTGAGCGCGACCTGTTCTCGGCGCGTCGACGTCCGAGGAGCCGCGTCGGTTCCCCGTGTTTCTGTTCTCGATTTCGCTCGATGTCGACCGCTTCTCGCTCGGAGTCGTCAACGCCTCGATCGGACGGGAGCGACGACGCGGTCACTCGAAGACCGCGTCGAACGCTGAAGCGCCGAGCGGGTCGAACGTGCCGGCGGCGACGTTCTCGCGGACGTGAGCCGGGTCGCTGGCGCCGACGAGCGAGGAGGTGACGCCCGGCGCGCTCCGCGCGAAGTTGAGCGCGCGCTGGGCCGGCGTCTCGCCCGCGAGCGTGGCGTCGACGTCGGCCGGGATCGCGTCGGCCTCCGCGAGCGCGCCCTGTCCGATGCTCGCGCTCGTCACCACGGAGAGGCCGGCCTCGTGGGCGAACTCGAGGGTCGAAATCGGATCGGCGTCGGCGTCGCCGCCGGGCGGCCGCTGGTTCCGCCGCGTGAACGCGTCCGCCATCGCGACGTTGAACGGGAGCTGGATCGCCTCGAACCCGTGGTCGTCGCCGGGGCCGACCGCCTCGCCCGCGGCCTCGGCCCGCGCGAGGACCTCGGCGAGCGAGAGGGACCGCTCGTCGCCCTCGGGGACGCGGAAGGCGTCCCAGGTGGCGACGCCGTAGGCGCCGACGTCACCGGCCGTCCGGCGACGCTCCAAGGCCTCGAAGGCGGCCTCCAACCGGTCGTACACCGCCTCGCGGGAGCGCGTCGCGAGCTGCGTCTCCGGGTTGTGAACGTAAAAGCAGTCGACGGCGTCGAGCCCGAGCCGGTCCAGCGAGCGGTCGAGCGACCACTCCAGGTACCTCGGCGCGATCGCGTGGGCGCCGTTCGCGAGGTCGTCGGCGTCGACGATCCCCTCCGCGAGGAAGCGGTCGCGAACGTACGTCGCGGGGTCGTCCGGACGTTCGCCGTCGAACGGGAGAAACCCGCCTTTGGTCGCCACGACGACCGCGTCGCGGTCGATCGGGGACTCTCGGAGGGCCTCGCCGACGACGCGCTCGGCCCGCCCGCAGCGGTAGTTGACCGCGGTGTCGACGTGGTTCACCCCCGAGCGGAGCGCGAGGCCGATCGCCTCGCGGTAGGCGTCGTCGACCGCGGCCGTCGGCTCGCCGAGGTAGGTCCCGATCCCGACGCTGGAGACCACGCCCGGTCCGAACCGGCGGAAGTACGTCCGCCCGAAGGCGTCGCCGAACCGATCGCGGTAGGCCCAGAGCGCGTCGCGAGTCGCCATGTGCGCTCGACCGGTGGCGCCGCGCGGGGAAAAGTCGCGCGGCGCCGAGCGAGGCGTCCGCTAACTCGTTTCGATCGTCCGTAACGCGTCATACGCTCGCACGACGGCGACACAACGACTATACGTCGCCCGCGAGTCACTCCAACAATGGCCTCGCTCACCGACCACCTGTCCGATCTCGTCGAGGGCGCGGACGCGGTGCTCCTGTTTTCGCCGACGAGCTCGTTTTACAACCGGTTCGAGGACGACGAGGAGATCGTCGTCGTCGCCCCCGACAACGACGTCGACGCCGACGTGTTCGTCGAGCTCCCGCTCCCGTTCGACAACGTCAAGGACCGGATTCGGTTCGGAATCGAGGGCGCGATGGATGCGGAGCTGGTCAGCGAGGGCGACGAGGTCGTCTGCATCGCCTCCGTCTTCGACGGGGGCTCCGACGCGGTGATCCGCGTCACCGTCGACCAGACGGTCCACACCGGGATCTACGACCTGTTCGTCAACTCCCGGGCCGAGCCGAGCGTCATCCGGGACGTGTTCGAGGTCGCGATCGAACTCGGGCAGAAGGGGCAGAAGGGGAAGCCGGTGGGGGCGCTGTTCGTCGTCGGCGACGCGGGGAAGGTGATGAACAAGTCCCGGCCGCTGTCGTACAACCCGTTCGAGAAGTCGCACGTCCACGTGGGCGACCCCATCGTCAACGTGATGCTGAAGGAGTTCTCGCGGCTCGACGGGGCGTTCGTCGTCTCGGACTCCGGGAAGATCGTCTCCGCGTACCGCTACCTCGAACCGGGCGCCGAGGGCGTCGACATTCCGAAGGGGCTGGGCGCGCGCCACATGGCCGGCGGCGCCATCACCCGGGACACGAACGCGACCGCGATCGTGCTCTCCGAGTCGGACGGGCTCGTCCGGGCGTTCAAGGCGGGCGAACTCGTCTTGGAGATCGATCCGGAGGAGTACTGACCGCCCATGCTCGTGGTGTCGAACGCGATCACGGAGTTCGTGAGGACCCTTCCGGACAGGGTGTGGCTCGCTCTCGGGGTGCTCGTCCTCGGGCTGCTCGCGGCGTATCTCGTCGGCGTGATCAACCGTCGGCTGCTGACCCGGGCCGGCGTGCCCGAGGCGATCGAGGGAACTGCCTTCGAACGCACCGTCCGAGAGTTCAACACGTCGACCGTTCGGATCCTGGCGCAGCTGTCCAGCTACTTCATCGTCGCCGGCGCGATCGTCGTCGCCCTGACCGTCGCGGAGGTCGAGTACCTCGATCGGTTCTGGTCCTCGATCGTCTCTTTCCTCCCCAGCCTGTTCGTCGCCGTGATCGTCCTGATCGTCGGCGTCGTCGTCGGCGACAAGGCGGAGCTGCTCGTCGCCGAGCGGCTCCGCGGGATCAAGCTGCCGGAGCTCGGCGTGTTGCCGCCGCTGGTCAAGTACAGCGTGGTGTACGTCGCCGCGCTGATCGCGCTCGGACAGGTGGGCGTGCAGACGCTCGCGCTGGTCGTGTTGCTCGCGGCGTACGCGTTCGCGGTCGTGTTGTTCGCCGCGCTGGCGACGAAGGACCTCGTCGCGAGCGCGGCCGCCGGGGTGTTCCTCCTGCTCCGCCAGCCCTACGGCGTCGGCGACGAGGTGAAAGTCGCCGGTGAGCGCGGCATCGTCCAGGAGGTCGACCTGTTCGTCACGCACATCGAGTCCGACGGCGAGGATCACGTGGTGCCGAACCACTCGGTGTTCCGCGAGGGGATCATCCTGATACGGGAGTGACGGCGGCGGGCGCGCCGCACCGCCCTTCTCGAATCGACGGCCCTTCTGAAACCGACGATTCTTCGCGAATCGACGGCCCGTCTCGAACCGATATCCGTTCCCACGCCGTGGGAGTAGCTATCACGATATAACCCGTTACGGAACCGAGGAGTAGCCATGAGCCACGCCGACGCAGACACCGTCGCCTGCGAAGGATGGGACGGGAGCGAGTGCGAGGGTACGATTCACTGCCCGCCGCGCTGTCCGCGGTTCGTCGACAAGGAGGGCGCTCGGTGGACGATCCGCCCCAGCGTGCCGGAGGACGCCGCGGCGCTCGCCGAGATGTACGAGGGGTTCGGGACGGAGCACCGCGCGCAGGGGCTCCCGCCGGTGACGCGGGAGCGGCGCGCCGAGTGGATCGAGTCCATGCTGACCGAGGGGAGCAACGTCGTCGCCGAGCGGAACGGCGAGCTCTTCGGCCACGCGATGTACACGCCGACCGACGCGGACCGCCCCGAGCTGGCGGTGTTCGTCCACCCGACCATGCAGGGGCGCGGCGTGGGGACCGAGCTCTGCCGCCACGTGATCGCGAACGCCGCCGCCGCGGGGCGCGAGGGGCTCGAACTCCACGTCGAGAGCGGCAACCGCGTCGCCCGCCGCGTCTACCGGGCGGTCGGCTTCGAGCTCGTCGAGCGCCGCTTCGACCTCCGGATGGAGCTCGACCTCGACGACCCGGTCGCGACCGAGGTGCGCTGGCCGCCCCTCGTGCGCGAGGGGCCCGCGTCGCCGACGCCGGAGCGGCAGCCCGCCGCCGAGGGTCCCGCGCCGGCCGACGACTGAGGCGGAGGTCGAGAGATCGGGAGCGGCCGCCTCTGTCGGGCGGTTTCGACGGCCGGTTCGACCCCCGCGACCACAACCGTTAGGCCCGCCCGTCCCTCACGGACACGTAGCCGTGGAGGACGCCATCGAGTGGCTGCGGAGCCGACCGTTCTACGAGGGACAGATCGCGGAGCACCGCCGCCTCCCCGCCCGCGAGCCCGCCTTCGGCGACGTCGACCTCGCGCCCCGGATGGCCGACGCGCTCGCGAAGGACGGCATCGACCGCCTCTACCGACACCAGGCCGACGCGATCGCGGCGGTCCGCGACGGCGACGACGTGGTGCTCGCGACCGAGACGGCGAGCGGGAAGTCGCTCGCGTACACCGTCCCCGCCTTCGAGGCCGCGATGGACCACGGGGGGCGAACCCTCTATATCGGTCCCCAGAACGCCCTGATTGCGGACCAGGAGGAGAGCTTGAGCGACCTCGCTCACGGGCTCGGCTTCGGAAGCGGCGTCTCCGTCGCGTCGTACACCGGGCGGCTCTCCCGGTCCGAGAAGCGGGACGTCCGCGACCGCGAGCCGACCGTCCTGTTGTCGAACCCGGACATGCTCCACTACGCGCTGTTGCCGTACGCGGGCCGGCTGTGGGAGTGGTTCTTCTCCTCGCTGGAGTACGTCGTCATCGACGAGGTCCACAGTTACCGCGGCGTGTTCGGCTCGCAGGTCGCCATGACGGTGCGCCGGCTCGCCCGGACCTGCGAGCGGTTCGGGTCGAGCCCGCAGTTCGTCTGCTGCTCGGCGACGGTCAACAACCCCGTCGAGCACGTCGCTGCGGTGACCGACCGCGACCCCGACGGGATCGCGTTGGTGGACGAGGACGCCTCCGGACGGGGGCCGCGGGACTGGGTGCTGTGGAACCCGCCGGAGTACGACGCCGACTGGCAGGCGCGCGGGAGCGGCCGCCGGAAGTCGAGCCACACGGAGAGCAAACGCCTCTTCTGTGACCTCGTCACCGCCGGGGCGCAGACGCTCGCGTTCACGCGGGCGCGACAGACCGCGGAACAGTACGCGACCGACAGCGCGAGCGACCTCCGCGACCGCGGCGAACGCGAGCTCGCGGGGAAGGTCGGCGCGTACCAGGCCGCGCTGACGAACGAGCGTCGCCGCGAGATCGAGGCCGACCTCCACACCGGCGACCTCCGAGGCGTCTGGTCGACGAGCGCGCTGGAGCTCGGCGTCGACGTCGGCGGGCTCGACGCCGTCATCCTGGACGGGTACCCCGGCACGCGGATGTCGGCCTTCCAGCGCGCGGGGCGGGCCGGCCGCGGCGACGACCCCGCCCTCGTCGTGATGGTCGGCGGCGAGGACCAGCTGGACCAGTACCTCATGAACAACCCCGCCGACTTCTTTGAGGCGCCGCCGGAGGACGCGATCTGCGACCCCGAGAACGGCCAGCTGCTCCCGGGTCACGTCGCCTGCGCGGCCGACGAGAGCTGGCTCTCGCCCGACGACGAGCGTTTCTTCGGCGAGGCGTTCCCGGGCGTCGTCGCCGACCTGACCGACGAGGGCGTCCTCGACAGGCGAGAGGTCGCCGACGGGATCCGCTGGACGCACGCCGGCTCGTCGAGCCCGCAGCAGTCCGTGAACCTCCGGACCGTCGGGGATCGGGAGGTCGACCTGATCGACTCGTCGCGCAGCGAGACGGTCGCCTCGCTCGGGTTCGGCGACGCGCTTCGCGACGCCCACCCGGGCGCGATCTACCACCAGCAGGGCCGCACCTACGAGGTGACGCACCTCGACCTCGACCGCGACGTGGCCGAGCTGCAGTCCTCGTGGGCCGACTACTACACCCAGCCGCTCACTGAAAAGGACATCGTCGTCAACGACGACCTCGCGGTGCGGGAACTCGCCGCCCGCCCCGACGTCCCGGTCCGGTTCGCGGACGTGACGGTCACGGAGCGGATCACCGGGTTCGTCCGGAAGGACGCCACGACCGGTGACTCGCTCGGCGAGTCGACGCTCGACCTGCCGGAGACGACGCTGCGGACGAAGGCCCTGTACTTCCCGGTTCCCGCCGACCTGGAGTCGGAGATGCGCGCGATCGGGAGCCGCGAGGGGGAGTCCGGCGGCGCGGAGACGGCGACCGACGGGGACGGCGCGGGGGCGGCGACCGACGGGGACGCGGTCGCCGAGGACGAGGGAGCCGCCGACGCCGGCGGGGAGACGCCCAGCGGCGAGTACGCGTTCAACGGCGGGATCCACGCCGCCGAACACGGGATCATCTCGCTGTTCCCGTTCCACCTGCTCTGTGACCGCGCCGACGTGGGCGGGATCTCGACGCCCTACCACCCGCACACCGACGCGCCGGCGGTGTTCGTCTACGACGGCTACCCCGGCGGGGTCGGACTCACGCGCCGTGGGCACGAGCGGATCGAGGAGCTGATGGCCCGCACCGCGCGGCTCATCGACGGCTGCGGCTGCGAAGGCGGCTGTCCCGCCTGCGTCCAGTCGCCCCACTGCGGCAACGCCAACGACCCGCTCGCGAAGGCGCCGGCGGTCCGCCTCTTGGAGGCGCTGACCGAGGGGCGGTAGGCACAAACGACTTGCCTCCGCCGGTCGAGGTGATCGCATGGCGTTCGACCTCGACGACGCGACGAAGCCGGCCGCGGTGACGATGGAGTGGCTGGTGCTCGGCGCCGCGTACTTCCTGCTCATACTGTTCCTCATCGGCGTGTTCGACCTGTTCTTATCCCTGTACCTGCTCCTCATTGCCGGCAATTTCACCGACCCGAACGAAGTGGTCGGCCTCCTCGACAGCGTCCTCCTCCTACTGATCATCGTCGAGGTCCACCGCACGCTACTGGCGTACGCGAAGGGCGAGCCCGTCCTCCGGATCGTCGTCAGCGCCGCGATCATCGCCATCGCCCGCCGCGCGATCAGCTTCCGGCTGGAGGATTACGGCACGGGGCAAGAGACGCTTTTCGCGGCGCTCGCGATCGCCGTGCTGGTCCTCGCGCTCGTTATCGGCTACTTCCTCCTCGACCGGGTGACCGTGCCCGGTCGACCGGAGTCATGAGGCAGTCGACCGGAGCTGTGAGGCGATCGACCGGAGCTGTGAGGCGGGCGCGTCGAGAGGCGTGAGACGATCGTCGGCGGTGGTTTCACGGTGGTCGCACCCGTGATGATCACATGGAGCTGTTCTGGCACCGACGGGACTTCAGACTCGCCGACAACGTCGGGCTCGCGGCCGCCGCCGACAGGGGAGAGGTCGCGCCCGTCTTCGTCTTCGATCCGGACGTCCTCGACCACGCGAGCGACGTGCGAGTCCGCCGCCTGCTCGACGGGCTGGCGGCGCTGCGGGCCGAGTACCGCGACCGCGGGAGCGACCTCCTCGTCGCCCGCGGCGACCCCGAGGTCGTCCTCCCCGATCTGGCCGCCGCCCTCGACGCCGAGCGCGTCGTCTGGAACCGGGACTACTCCGGGCTCGCTCGCGAGCGCGACGCCGAGGTCCGAACGGCGCTCAACGCGGCCGGGGTCGATCGCGAGGCCCACCACGACGCGGTGTTGCACACCCCGGACTCGATCCGCACGAACGCCGGCGACCCGTACTCGGTGTACACCTACTACTGGCGGAAGTGGACCGACCGCGAGACCGCTCCGCCGGCGCCGACGCCGGGAGCGAGCGATCTCGTCGACGCCGACGCGCTGGCGGCCGCGGTGGGACCCGACGGCGGCGGGCGGAGTGACGGGCGATCGGACGGCGGCGGGCGGAGTGACGGGCGATCGGACGGCGGCGTCGCGACCGACCGCGTCGCCGTCGGCGACCTGCCCGCGCCCGCCGATCTGGGGTTCGCGGAGCCCGACGCCGGCGTGGGGCCCGCGGGCACGGCGGCCGCCCGCGAGCGCCTCGACGCGTTCCTCTCGGACGCGGTGTTCTCGTACGACGCGGAGCGAGACTACCCCGCTCGGGAGGCGACCTCCCGCATGTCGGCCTTTTTAAAATACGGCGAGATCGGAGTGCGCGAGGTCTACGAGGCGACCGAGCGCGCGAGGGCCGCGGCGGAGGAGCGGGCTGCGGACGGTGACGAGGCGGCGGACGGTAACGGTGAGGGCGACGACGAGGGGCCGGTCGCCGCGGTGGAAGAGTACCAGCAGCAGCTCGCGTGGCGGGAGTTCTACACGCAGGTGCTGTATCACAACCCCGAGGTGGTGACGGACGACTACAAGGCGTACGAGGAGGGGATCGAGTGGCGCGACGACCCCGAGGAGATCGCGGCGTGGAAGCGCGGCGAGACCGGGTACCCGATCGTCGACGCCGGGATGCGCCAGCTCCGCCAGGAGGCGTTCATGCACAACCGCGTGCGGATGATCGTCGCCTCCTTCTTAACGAAGGACCTGCTCGCCGACTGGCGCCACGGCTACGACCACTTCCGGGAGAAGCTGGCCGACCACGACACCGCCAACGACAACGGGGGGTGGCAGTGGGCGGCCTCCACCGGGACCGACGCGCAGCCGTACTTCCGCATCTTCAACCCGATGACGCAGGGCGAGCGGTACGACCCCGACGCGGAGTACATCACGAACTACGTCCCCGAGCTTCGGGGTCTCGACGCCGACCTGATCCACGAGTGGCACGAGCTGTCGCCCACGCAGCGCGCGAACGCGGCGCCCGAGTATCCGTCGCCGATCGTCGACCACTCCGAGCGGCGCGAGGCGGCGTTGGCGATGTACAAGCGGGCGCGCGGCGAGGACCCGGACGAGTGAGCCCGAGCCGGCGAATCCGTCACCGGCGACGCGGCGAAGGAGCTCGACAGGGTGACTGAGAGCGCTCCGAAGCCGCCGCGGCGGCGCTACGCGCCCTCGAGCGGGTCGCGTTCGGCCCGGATACGATCCTACAAGTCGACTCGGAGAGCAGGGCGCGTATGGCACGCGTCACGGTCTGGAACGAGTACCGCCACGAGCGCGAGAGCGACGTCGTCGCCGACCTCTACCCCGACGGGATCCACGCGGTCCTCGCGGAGGTCTTCGAGGAGGCGGGCCACGAGGTCCGCACCGCAACGCTCGACGAGGGACCGGAGCACGGGCTCACCGAGGAGGTCCTCGACGACACCGACGTGCTCACCTGGTGGGGCCACGCCGCCCACGACGAGGTGCGCGACGAGGTCGTCGACCGCGTTCACGAGCGCGTGCTCGACGGCATGGGGCTCCTCGTGCTCCACTCCGCGCACTACTCGAAGATCTTCAAACGACTGATGGGCACCAGCTGCTCGCTGAAATGGCGCGAGGCCGCCGAGACGGAGCGGCTCTGGGTGATCGAACCGAGCCATCCGATCGCCGACGGGCTCGGCGAGTCCGTCGAACTCGAGGAGGCGGAGATGTACGGCGAGCGCTTCGACGTCCCGGCGCCCGACACGCTCGTCTTCAACTCCTGGTTCGCCGGCGGCGAGACGTTCCGGTCCGGCTGCTGTTACCGCCGCGGCAACGGGAAGGTGTTCTACTTCCGCCCGGGCCACGAGACGTACCCCGTGTATTACGACGACGACGTCCGGCGGGTGCTCCGGAACGCCGTTCCGTGGGCGGAACCGGGCGACGGTCCGACGCCCGCGTTCGGCAACGCCGATCCGATCGAGGACATCGACACGAGCGACGACCGGACGGTCCATTAGCGACGGTTCGCGGGCCGCCGGCCGCGGCCTCATGCCACCTTCCGAAGGTCGATGAAAGCGGTCATCACGGCCGATTCGGCCTTCCTGAGGTGTTCCGACGCGGTGCTCGGAGAGGCGTCGATCCGCTCGGCGACCTCCTCGACGGTCGCCGCCCGCGGGGACTCGTAGTACCCGGTCTCGACGGCGGCCGCGAGCGCGTCGAATTGCCGGTCGGTCAGTCCCGGGTCGAAGAGGTGCTGCCGCCAGTCGTACTCGCCGATCCGGAGGACGGTGGTCTCGATCCGGTCCGGGAGTTCCGCGAGGGCGTCGCGTAGCGGCGCGCGGTCACCGATGACCGTCAGCCGAGCGATCCCGTTCGGGCGGAAGTCGACCGGTGGAACGACGACCACGCCGGTCCGCCGGAGGGGACTGAACATCGCCTCGTCGACCTCGTCCCGTCGCTGCGTGAGGAAGACGTAGTGACCCGTCTCGTCGATTCGGGTCACGTCGAACTCTCGAATCCGGTCGACCGACCGGAGCGCGTCGGCGTACACGTCGATGTCCCCTTCCACGTAGAACAGGAAGGTGTCGTCGGTGGCGTCGAGCACCGTCCCCTGGACGAGCACGTCGCGCTCGATCGCGTCCGACTCGTCGATGAGCCGGTGTATCGGGTGCATGAGCTCCGGCGGATACCGGAGTTCGACTCGGAGGTACTTCACACCGAGCAGTGTCACCGGATCCGGTATAAATACCCGTCCTGATCCGGCAGAAGACCCGGGGCGTCCGGACGCGTCGGTCCACGTATGTCGATCGACGCGACGACAGTCGGGATCGACGCGGCGGAGGAATCGGACCCGTTCTCGTCGATATCGGAACTGATCGGTACCCGCGAAACGCATCTGAACGCCCCCGCAGCACGTGTTCGTCCGGACGCGGTTCAGGAGGCCCTCTCGACGCTGAAATCGGAGGCCGGCTACGACCACCTGGCTTGCGTCACCGCCCAGGAGTACGAGAACCGGTACGAGTCGATCTACCACCTCCGCTCGTTCGACGACCCGACTAGAGAGGTCGGTCTCGTCGTGCCTGCGGATAAGGACGACCCGGTCTCGGAGTCCGCCGAGCCCGTGTTCCGGACCGCCGACTGGCACGAGCGGGAGGCGTACGACCTCGTCGGGATCCGGTACGACGACCACCCCGACCTCCGGCGGATCCTCCTGCCGGAGACGTGGCAGGGCCACCCCCTGTCGATGGGGTACGACCGGGACCGGCCGCAGATCGTCGCGCTCTCCGAGAACGAGCCCCTCGAACCGGGCTCGTCGACAGCGACCGGGACCGAGACCATGCTTCTCAACATCGGGCCGCACCACCCGGCGACCCACGGCGTCCTCCACCTCCAAGTCACCCTCGACGGGGAGGACGTCGTCGGCGTGGAGCCGGACATCGGCTACATCCACCGCTGCGAGGAGCAGATGGCCCAGTCGGGCACGTACCGCCACCAGATCATGCCGTACCCCGACCGGTGGGACTGGGGCGGTGGCGGCCTGCTCAACGAGTGGGCGTACGCGCGCGTCGCCGAGGACCTCGCGGACATCCGGGTGCCCGAATACGCGCAGGTCATCCGCACCATGGCCGCGGAGTGCAGTCGTATCCTCTCGCACATGCTGGCGATGGGGGCGTACGCGCTCGACGTGATCGGCGACTTCACGGCGACGTTCATGTACGCCATCCAGGAGCGAGAGCGCGTCCAGGACGTCCTCGAGGACCTGACCGGCCAGCGGCTGATGTTCAACTACTTCCGGCTCGGCGGCGTCGCCTGGGACCTCCCCGAGCCCCGCGGGGAGTTCTTCTCGACGGTGCGGGCGTTCCTCGACGGACTCCCGCGTCGTCTGGAGGAGTACCGCGACCTCCTCACCCGCAACGAGATCCTCCAGGTGCGCACGGTCGACACCGGGGTCCTTCCCCCGGAGGTCGCGAAGGAATACGGCTGCACGGGGCCCGTCCTTCGAGGGTCGGGCGTCGACTACGACCTGCGCCGCGACGACCCGTACGGCTACTACGACGAGCTCGACTGGGACGTCGTCACCGAGGGGGGGTGCGACAACTACAGCCGGCTGCTCGTTCGGATGCGAGAGGTCGAGGAGTCCGCGAAGATCGTCGAGCAGTGCGTCGACGTACTCGAGGACTGGCCCGAGGGCGAACGGAACGTCCAGGCGAACGTGCCCCGGACGCTCCGCCCGGACGACGACGCCGAGATCTACCGCGCGGTCGAGGCCGCCAAGGGCGAACTCGGCATCTACGTCCGCGCGGACGGTACGGACACGCCCGCCCGCTTCAAGATCCGCGGCCCCTCCTTCTCGAACCTCCAGGCGCTCCCCGAGATGGCCGAGGGCGAGTCGATCCCGGACCTGATCGCCTCGCTGGGAAGCCTGGACACGATCATGGGCGAGGTCGATCGGTGAGTCGCCCCGTCTCGGGCGAGCCGGCGGCTCGCGAGTGTAGGGCGACCGCCGCTACGGCGCGGACGTTGAAAGGCGACCGCCTCGCGCGAACGCGAGACGACCGGCGTGTCGCACGCCGGCGGCCGGTCGAGTAGGCGTCGGCCGCGGCCGTATTTAAACCCTCGTTCGCGAGGTCGGCGAGAGCGGACCGACGGAAACCGACCGCTGCACCGCGTCAGTCCGGGCGGTGGACCTCGCCGTCGCGCCCGTCCGCGTCCTTCCGGCGGAGCGCGGCGGCCGCGTTGTTGGCGTCGTAGCCGAAGAACACGTCCTTCGCGTACGTCTCGGCGACCTCCGTCGCGTGGATCAGCTCGTCGACGCCGACGTCGACCGCGTACAGCTCCAGGGAGAACGGGGTCTCCGGCGGCGCGCCGTGGACGTCGTAGTCGCCGCCGAGCCGCGTGCGGAACCCGCGGGCGATCGCCTCCAGCCAGTAGGTCGTCGCGTACTCGGTGTCGTACAGCGGGACGACGAACTCGTCGACGTGCGCGGCGAGTCGGTCGAGGTCGAGGCCGGCGCGCGCCCGGAGGTGGCCGGGATACGGGTCCGGGTACAGCGTGAGCAGCACGCGGCCGGGGATCCGCTCGGCGGCGTCCGCGACGAACTCGGTGATGACGTCGGCGCGCCAGTCGTCCCACCGCTCGCGGTCGCTCTCGGCGAACAGCCGCTCGCAGCGGTCGCACCGACAGTAGCCCTCGCGCGGGAAGCCCACGTCGTCGAGCCGGACGTCGTCGCTCTCGGCGACGCAGTCCTCGACGATCGCCAAGAGCCCCTCGCGGTACTCCGGGTGGGTCGGGCAGATGTACGCCCAGTCGAAGTAGTCGCGGTCCCGGGTCGCCGGCTCGCCGCGGTCGTCGACGGGGACGAGGTCCGGGTTCTCGGACGCGGCGGCGTTGTCACCGAAACACGACACCATGTTCACCGCGTTCGGCAGCGGCGCGGCCGCGCGCCCCGTGACGTCTTTCACCTCGTAGAAGCCGAGGTCGAACGGATCCATCTCGACCTCGTCGGCGTTGCGCGTGACGACCCCGTACATACCAGCCGGTACGCGCGTGAAGGGTAAAAACGGCGGGCATCCGGCCGCGGGACCCCGCCGTGGTCATCGGCCGGATCGGGCGGTCGCTGGTCGGTACGGAATCACTCGTCGGTCGGTACGCAGTCGCCCGTCGAGGCGTCGGTCGCTACTCGACGGTCACCGGCTCCTTGTCGCCGGCGAACATGAAGTACGCGAGCGCCACGAGCGACAGGACCAGGACAAGCTTGACTTTCTTGCTCATGTGAGACGTATCGTCCGGCGGGCGCTAAAACTTACCGGAGCGTCTGACGCACCGGAGCGCGGTCCGGCGTAAACCGCGCGACCTCGCGGGCCTCACACGTCGATGTGGTCGGCGATGTCGGCGCGCAGGATCGTCGAGCAGTAGTCGCAGCGGACGCCGTCGGCGACGACGTCGAACCGGGTCTCGACCGGCTCGCCGGCGTTCGTGATGCAGTTCCGGTTCGGACACGACAGCACGCCCGTCACGCTGTCGGGGCGGGTGACCCGGTTCTTCTCGACCACCTCGAAGTCGCGGACGATGTTGATCGTCGCCTCGGGCGCGATGAGCGAGAGCACGTCGACCTCGGACTGCGAGAGCTCCCGCCCTTCGACCTTCAC
Source organism: Halorubrum sp. (assembly GCF_046498025.1). Lineage (NCBI taxonomy): Archaea > Methanobacteriati > Methanobacteriota > Halobacteria > Halobacteriales > Haloferacaceae > Halorubrum > Halorubrum sp. Next base: position 12,928 of record NZ_JAWOBM010000014.1, on the reverse strand, counting down.
GATGTCCTTCCGGCCGAGCCGGTCCGAGGGGACGTTCATCCCGACGGAGACGCCGAATCCCTCCGAGCCGTCGATACCCAAAATCGCGAGCACGTTGAGCGCCTGTCCGCCCTCGACGTGGTCGATCACGGTGCCGTCGCGGATCTTCGAGACGCGGAGTTCGTGGTCGCTCATCGGTTCACCTCCATCCCCTCGTCGGCCTCGGCGTTCTCGAGCAGCGTGTCGAGCAGCGCCATCCGCACGGGGATCCCGTTGTGCGCCTGCTCGAAGTACGTCGCGTGGTCGGTCTCGTCGACGTCGGGCGCGATCTCGTCGACGCGCGGGAGCGGGTGCATCACGGTGAGGTCGTCGGGGGCGTCTTCGAGCGTCTCGGCGTCGATCCGGTACTCGCCGGCGACGCGGTGGTACTCGTTCTCGTCGGGGAACCGCTCCTTCTGAATCCGGGTGACGTACAGCACGTCGAGGTCGCCGAGGACGTCCTCCAAGTCCGTGTGCTCGCGCATCTGCGCGCCGGTCTCGTGGAGGTCGAACCGGACCGACCGCGGGAGCCGCAGCGACTCCGGGCTGATGAAGTGCTGGTTGGCGTCGAACTCCGTGAGCGCGGCCGCGAGCGAGTGAACCGTCCGACCGTACTTCAGGTCGCCCATTATCCCGACCGTGAGGCCGTCGAGCCCGTGATTCTCTCGAATCGTGTGCAGGTCGAGGAGCGTCTGTGAGGGGTGCTGTCCCGCGCCGTCGCCCGCGTTGACGACGGGGACGGAGACGTGCTCGGCGGCCAGCGTCGCGGCGCCCTCGCTGGGGTGCCGGAGGACGAGCGCGTCCGCGTAGCCCTCGATGACGCGGACGGTGTCGGAGAGCGACTCCCCCTTCGACACCGACGAGGAGTCGACGTCGCCCATGTCGACGGTGTCGATGCCGAGGCGTTTGGCCGCGCTGTCGAAGCTCATCCGGGTGCGCGTGCTCGGCTCGAAGAAACAGAGCGCGAGCACGCGCCCGGCGTGCCGGTCCGCGAAGTTGGCGGGGTCGTCGGCGACGTCGCGGGCCCGGTCGAGCACCGCCTCGATGTCATCCCGCGAGAGCTGCGTCGCGGTGATGAGGTGGTCCTGACGCATCGTCGGAGAAGGGGGTCGGCAGTATCTTGAATCCCTCGGCTCGGCCGGGAACGCGGGTGTTCACGTCCGTGAATATCGGCGCGAGCGACGGTTTCGAGATTCGCAGAACGCTGTGGACGTCAGCGCGGACCGTCCACCGCCGGTTTCGCCCGTCCGCGATTATAAATTGATTCGGTACCAACGATCGGTCATGTCCGAACGCGACCCGGCGGACGCGACCGAGAACGACCCGGCCGACCTGCTCCCGAACGAGCGCGTGAAACAGGCCGCGATCGACGGCGACGTGACCCAACTTCACCGCGGGAACCGGTACGGCGAGGAGGGCGACACGTTCGAGGTCGACGGCGTCGCCTTCGAGCTGACCGAGGTCACCGAGCGCACCCTCGGCGACATGACCGACGCCGACGCGAAGCGGGAGGGGTCGCCGTCGCTGGAGGCGTACAAAGAGCGGATGGTCCGCGCCCACGGCGGGAACTTCGACTGGGACGACGACGCCGACGTGGTTCGACACCGGTTCGAACGCGTCGAGTGAACCCCCGCCTCCGCCCGGAACGGCCCGCGTGAGGCGGCGGCGCCGTATCCCATTATTTATACTGTAGGATGCTGGATACCATTCGCATGGCAGCAAGTGACGAGGCCGGGGTGGTCGAACGTATCGGATTCAGTATCTCAACGGTCGTGGAGCGGTGGATGCCAAGTCCCTTCGTGTTTGCAATTTTGTTGACGTATTTCGTCTTCGCCGCCGGTCTCATCGCGACCGGATCGGGTGCCGTGGAACTGTTGGAGTTCTGGTACGGCGGCTTCTGGGCGTTCCTCGGCTTCTCGATGCAGATGGTGTTGATCCTGATGACCGGGTTCGTCATCGCGTATCACCCGCGGGTCAACGCCCTGCTCCAGCGGCTCGCCGAGGTCCCCAACTCCGGGGCGCAGGCGGCGGCGTTCGTCGGCTTCATCTCGATGTCGCTGGCGTGGGTTCACTGGGGGTTCAGCCTCATCATGGGCGCCATCTTCGCCCGCGAGATGGGGAAGGTCGCTCACCGGAAGGGGATCGACGTCCACTACCCGCTGCTGGCGGTCGCGGGCTACATGGGGCTCGGCCTGACCTGGCACTGGGGTATCTCCGGGTCCGCCCCCCTGCAGTTGACCGACGCGAACAACATCGGCGAGGGGACCGGCTTCGATTTCCTCACGTCGACCGTGCCGGCCGTCGAGACCATCTTCCACCCGTACGCGTTGACCCTCACCGCCCTCTCTATCGTCTTCGCGAGCGCGATGCTGTACGTTCTCGCTCCGTCCGGGAGCCGCGCGAAGGGCATCACGCACTACGTCGACGAGGCCGAGTTGTTCGGCGCGGCGGCGGATGGGGGCCGCGCACCAGACGACGCGGCCGCCGACGGGGGCCGCGCACCAGACGACGCGGCCGCCGACGGCGGGACCGACGCGGCCGAGGCCGCCGATCCGATCGACGAACCGCCGGCCGACGTCGACGACGTCCCGGCCGAGCGGCTGAACAACAGCCGGGTCCTCGGCGGGCTGATCGCGCTCTCGGGCGTCGCCGTCGTCGCCTACCAGTTCCTCGGGCAGGGGCTCGGTGCGTTCACGCTGAACGCGGTCAACTTCGGGTTCCTCTTCGCCGGACTGCTGATCTACCAGCGCCCGGCGTACTACCGCGACCGGTTCAACGACGCGGCCGGCGCGGCGGCCGGAATCGTCCTCCTGTTTCCCTTCTTCGCCGGGATTCAGGGCATCATGGCCGACTCCGGCCTCGCGCTGCTGCTCGCGGAAGCGCTCCTCGACGTGTCGACGGCGGCGACGTACCCGGTGATCGCGTGGGTCGTCGGCGCCGTCGCGAACGTGTTCGTTCCCTCCGGCGGCGGCGAGTGGCTCGTCATCGGTCCCTCGGTGCTACAGGCCGCGGAGAGCCTGGGCGTCCCTTACGGACAGGCCACGATCGCGTACGCGGTCGGCGACGCGCACACGAACCTGCTGAACCCCTTCTGGGCGCTGCCGCTGCTGGCGATCACGGAGGTCAAAGCGAGGGAGATGTTCGGGTACGCGATCGCGATGCTGCTCGCGTTGATTCCGTTCCTCGCGATCGCGCTGTACGCGGTGCCGTACTGACGCGTCGGGCGGTCCGTGTTTACTGACGCGTCGAGCGGTCCTTGTCAGTCGTCGTCCGCGGCCGCGCCGTCTTCGCTGACCGCGGTCGCCGCGTCGTCCTCGATGCTCGGCGGGTACTTGCCGCGGTCCAACTTGAGATCCGACTGCGGCCGGGCCATGCAGGTGAGCGCGTACTCCTCGGCTTCCTCGTCGGTGAGCCCGCGGGCCGCCGGCTGAGTCACCTCGCCCTCGACGATCTCCGCGGAGCAGGCGAGGCACATCCCGACGCGGCAGGAGTACTCCTGTGCGATCCCCTTCTCGATGCAGGGCTGGAGGATCGTCTCCGTGTCGGCCACCTCGATCGTCTCGCCGGTGCCGACGAACTCGACGGTGTACTCGGTCATGACGCGGAGTATCCGCCGCCCGGTCAAAAAGGGATCCCCTCGATCGCGTCGCCGTCGCGGGGACGGAAGCGGGTGAGGGAGGTGGTGATTTATCCGATCCGAACTAATTTCTCGATATCGGTTTTTTTTATAAACAGGACAAATAACCGAACACATCGATGGTCCTCGCACCCTCCGTGGCGCAGCTACCGACGTATCGGATCTGGGGCGCCACCGTCGCCCGCGATGAACTGTTCCTGTTGGCGGCGCTGCTCGTCCTGTGGGCGACGCTCGGCAGGTGGATATATAAAGACGCGACGGTCCGGGACAACGACTGGGCGTGGCAGTGGGGGTTCGGCACTCCGCTAACGGTGATCGCGGGGCTGGACGTGATGCTGTTGGTGGTCGTGATTTATCTGCTAGTCCGGGAATCCGCGTAGAGTGAGCTACTGCCGGGCCTCAACCTCGATCTCGGCGCTGACATATATAAATATACACACGTAACTGTGTACTGTGATGTCGACGAAAACGATCTCGCTCGACGAGGAGGCCTACGAGCGGCTCAAATCGCGTAAGCGGGAGGGAGAGTCGTTTTCCGACGTGGTCAAGCGGATCGCCGGCGAGCGCTCGTGGACGGACGTCGCCGGGATCCTTTCGGAGGCCGAAGCCGACGAACTCGAATCCCTCGTCGAAGAGGGACGGTCCCGTTCTCGCGATCGGCGCGAACGTCTCGATTCGGACGCTCGGAGGACGAATGATCGAGGCCACGACATTTATCACCGACGTACTACGCGACGACCGGGACGCGATCCGATACCTCGACCTCGTCGAACGGGGGAATCGTCGCGAGAGGATTTCCTCGATAACGGTACTCGAACTGTACGAAGCGGTCCCGCAGTTGAACGCTCCCGAAGACCGCCGAGAAGCGATCCTCGACGTTCTCGACACGCGTCACGCGGTCGTCGCCGACGAGACCGTGATGCGAAAAGCGGGGAAGATTTCCGGCTCGCTTCGCGCTAGCGGCCAAGAGACCGACAGAGAGGACTGTATCGTCGGGGCGACGGCGCTTTTGAATGACGAACCGGTCGTGACCCGCAATCGCGACCACTTCGAGCGAATCGACGGCCTCGACGTCGAGACGTACTGAGCGCTCGCCGACAGGCGTCGGTTCCCTCCCGCCCATCGCAACGACTAATCCCCCGCCGGACGCTTCCCGAGGTATGACAGAGAAGGCCACCGCGCGGGCCCACCCGATCCAGGGGCTCGTCAAGTACCACGGGATGCGCGACCCGGAGCTCCGGCTCCCGTATCACGACAGTATCAGCCTCTGTACCGCCCCGACCGCGACGACGACCACGGTGGAGTGGCAGCCCGACGCGAGCGAGGACAGATACCTCATCGGCGGCGAGGAGGTCGACGGTCGGGCGGCGGAACGCATCGACATGGTCGTCGACCACGTCCGCGAGCTGGCCGGCGTCGACGCCGCCGTCCGGCTGGAGAGCGAGAACTCCTTCCCGTCGAACATCGGGTTCGGCTCCTCGTCCTCCGGGTTCGCGGCCGCCGCGCTCGCACTCGTCGAGGCCGCGGGGCTCGACCTGTCGCTCCCCGAGGTCTCCACCGTCGCCCGCCGCGGCTCCTCCTCGGCCGCCCGCGCGGTAACGGGCGCGTACTCCCGGCTCGACGCGGGGCTCAACGACGCGGACTGCCGCTCGCACCGACTGGACGTGGGCACGGGCGAGGACGGCTTCGACCCCGAGGCGGACCTCCGGATCGTCGCCGCGCACGTTCCCGCTTATAAAGAGACGGAGGAGGCGCACCGCGAGGCCGCCGCGAGTCACATGATGCAGGCGCGGACTGCCCACGTGCAGGACCAGCTCGTCGAGATGACCGACGCGCTCCGCGAGGGCGACTTCGGCCGGATCTTCGAGACCGCCGAGCACGACTCGCTCTCGCTGACGGCCACGACGATGACCGGCCCCGCGGGCTGGGTGTACTGGCAGCCGGAGACGATCGAGGTGTTCAACGCGGTCCGCGAGCTTCGCGAGTCGGGGGTCCCAGTGTACTTCTCGACGGACACCGGCGCCTCGGTGTACGTCAACACCTTCACCGAGCACGCCGACGAGGTCGAGAGCCGGATCGCCGAAATCGGGATCGACACCGACGTCTGGGAGGTCGGCGGCCCCGCGCACGTGCTCGACGAGAGCGAGGCGCTGTTTTAGCCAGAGAACTCGGACTCACTCACCCGGACGATCACGGTCTCGTCGACCTCGCGGAGGTCGTACTCGGGCGTCTCCCCCTGTTTCCGGCGGACGTACAGCGGTTCGACGGGCCGCCCGTCGACGAGGCCGAACACCTTCAGCCGCTGATCCGTCTCCTCCGGTGGGACCGCGCCGTCGCGCACCTCGCGGGCCAGATCGCGGGAGAGCCACTCGTCGGTCGAGATCGACGGCTCGCGGACGAGCGCCTCGTCGACGAAGCGGACCAGGTACCAGTTGAGGTCGTTCAACAGCGCCACGGCGGCGCCGAGGCTCACGGTGTCGACGGCGAGGCTGTTCGCGAACGGCTCCGAGATGTCGTAGGTCGCGAGCGCGTCTCGGGCGGTCTCGCGGGACAGCAGCTCGTAGGTGAGGTTGACGTCCGGATCGCCGAGGAGACACACCCGCGTCACGGTCGATCGGTCTCGCCGGCTCGTGAAATCGGTTGCGGTCGTCGGGTCGTCGTCGAGCGTCGTCGGAGCGACGACACGGCGGACGACCCGTCTCCCGCCGGCTCAGAACGTCGAGACGTCGCCGTCGATGACGCTGCGGGTCACGTCGGTGACGTCGGCCAGCTCGCGGTCGACGATCTCGAGGACCTCCGGTTCGATGTCGCCGAGCGCGACGCCCTCCTCGGTGACGAGCTGCGCGTCGGCGACGTGCGGCTCGTCGATCGGCCGGCCGATCTGCGAGAGGAGGCGAACCTGGAGGTCGCGGATCCCGTCGACCTCGTCGGTGACCGACTCGGCGATCCGCGTCGACAGGAGGTTGTAGATCTTCCCGATGTGGTTGACGGGGTTCTTCCCGGAGGTCGCCTCCATGGACATCGGCCGGTTCGGGGTGATGAGCCCGTTCGCGCGGTTGCCCCGACCGACCGAGCCGTCGTCGCCATGCTCGGCGGAGGTGCCGGTGACGGTGAGGTACACCGACCCCTCGTCGTAGTCGTCGGCGGTGTTGACGTCGACGTGGACCTCCCGGTCGGTGTGGTCCTCGGCGATGCCGGTGACGAACTCGCGCACGTCGTCGACCGCGTCGTCGTACTCCTCGAGCCCGTCGACGTATCGGTCGACCATCGCGGCCGCGACCGTGATGTCGATCCGGTCGCCCTCCCGTTTGCCCATGATCTTCACGTCGGGACCGAGCTCGGGGTGGTCGTCGTGGTAGCGCCCGTTGAGCGCGCGCTCGGCCTCGTGGACGATCGTCTCGGTCTCGGTGAGCGGCGCGTGGCCGACGCCGAAGGAGGTGTCGTTCGCCATCGGCACCTGCTGGGTCTCCTCGCCGAAGACGTCCTGGAGGTCGCCAGAGCCCTCGCCGAGCTTCGCGTCGACGATGACGTCGGTCCCGTACTCCAGCTCCGGGATCGCCTCCGCGAGGTAGTCGCGGGCGGCCGCCAGCGCGGTGGAGTCGACCGGGAGCTGCTCGCCCTCGTACTCCTTCGTGGCGCGGCCGACGATGAGCACGTAGATCGGTTCGACCACCTCGCCGCCGCCGTAGGCGGGCGCGGCGCGTCCGGCGACGAGCTGCGTCTCGTCGGTGTTGTAGTGGAGCACCTTCCCGACGCGGTCCAAGTAGAGCTGCGAGAGCGCCCGCGACACCGACTCCGCGATCCCGTCGCAGATCGAGTCAGGGTGTCCGATACCCTTCCGCTCGACGATCTCGACCTCCTGGTCCTCGACGGCCCGCCGGTCGAGACGGCTGACCTGAATGTTCCGGTCCATTACCCCTCGGTACTCCGTGGGTCGCAGTATAACTTGCGGAAACCTCTCGCACCCGGGTAATGCTCTGAGGTTATCGGACGGCAGAAATTGACGCTACTGAACCGCCTCGTACGCCTCGCCCATCACGGCAAGCGCCTCGCGGAGTTCGCTCTCGTCGGTCGCGTACGAGATGCGCGCGTGACCGCGTCCGTGCTCGCCGAACGCCTCCCCGGGGACGACTATCACGCCGCGGTCGAGGCATTCGTCGACGAACCCCTCGGGCACCCGCGGCATCGCGTAGAACGCCCCCTGCGGCGTGGGGCAGTCAAGGCCGATCTCGTCGAAGCCCTCCAGGAGGAGGTCCCGCCGCCGCCGGAAGGAGGCGGTCATCTCGTCGACGATCCCGCGGTCGCCGCGGAGCGCGCCCTCCGCCGCGTACTGGGCGGGAGCGGACGCGCAGGCCTGCGCGTACTGGTGGACGCGCAGCATGCGCTCGACGCGCTCGTCGGAGCCGTACACCCAGCCGAGCCGCCAGCCGGTCATCGAGAAGAGCTTCGAGGCGGAGTTGACGACGACGACGTTGTCCGTCTCCGCGAACTCCGTCGGCGAGCGGTGCTCGCCGTCGAAGACGGTGTACTCGTACACCTCGTCGGAGATGCAGAGCACGTCGTGCTCGTCCGCGATCCGCGCGAACTCCCGGACGTCGTCCTCGGAGGAGACCGCTCCGGTCGGGTTCCCGGGCGAGTTCACCACGAACGCCGCCGTGTCGTCGGTGATCGCGGCCTCGACCGCGGCCGGATCGATAGTGAGGTCGTCGCGCAGCGGGGCGGGAACCGGTTCGCCGCCCGCGAGCTTCGCGAGCGCGTCGTAGGAGACGAACCCCGGATCCGGGATCACGACCTCGTCGCCCGCGCTCACGTGCGCCTCCATCGCGACGTGTAGCGCCTCGCTCCCGCCCGCGGTGGCGATCACGTTCGCGGGGTCGAGGTCGATCCCCTGGTCGGTCCGGTGTTTTTCCGCGATCGCCTCCCTGAGCGATCGCATCCCTTTGTTCTCGGTGTAGGCGTCCGCCTTCCCGTCCTCGATCGCGTCGACGGCGGCCTGCCGCGCGTGCGCCGGCGTCGGAAAGTCGGGCTGTCCGAGCCCGAGGTTGATCGCGTCGTCGCCGGCCGCCTCGAACACCTCGCGGATCCCGCTGATGGAGATCCGCTCGACCCTGTCGGAGAACTTCGGCATACCCGTTCGGGGGCGCCGCCGGGAGTTAGTTCTTGTCACGTCGCCGGCCGGGGCGGCCAGGGATTTCCGGTTCCGACCGCGGGTCGGCGGCGACGACCGCCGCCCTCGCGCCGCTCCTCACCGCTTCCGCTCCCACACCGGGCGACGCCCCCCGTCGTCGGGTCCCCGTCGGAGCGTCCCGTCCTCGTCGAGCGGGAGCGCGAACCGGCCCCGGAGCACGCTGAGCACCTCGCTCGGCCTGGCTCGGAGGAGCGCCTCGTCCACGGCCCGCAGTCGGAGCTTGGGTCGCCCAGGCCCCATCGGTATCTTGATCGACTCGATCAGCTCTCGCTCCGCGAGCGCGCGTCTGTCGGCGGTGAGCTCCTGCCCGGGCGCGATCGCGACCCGGTCCCCTCCGTCACTCACGCCCCCCTTTCGGTCACTCACGCCCCCCTTTCCGTCACTCACGCCCCCCCCGCCGTCGACCCACCGCCGGAGATCGCGGAACAGGTGGTCGTGGCGTGCCGCCACCGCGACGAGGAGGGCCCGGTCGGTGACGGTCCCGGTCCGGCCGACCTCCCCGTACTCGAGCGCGTCCAGAACCGCCGCGACGTCGTCCGCGAAGCGGTCGTCGAGCACCTCGTGGGCCGCCGCCAGCAGCCGCGTCCGCGAGGGCATCCCCACGTCCGCGGGCGTCGCCGCCTCGAACCGCTCCGTCGCGGCTCGACGCGCCGCCGAGACGGTCACGTCGGCCGTCTCCGAGACGAGCGTCGGGTCCGCGCGCGGGCCGGCGACCGCGTCGACGCGGTCCGGCGTCGCGAACACCAACGAACGGGCGGCGGGAGCGGGTTTCGAACCGCCGTCGGCGGCACCGTCGCCCGAATCCTCGCCGCCCGCGGTCGTCCGGAGCGCGACCGATCCGTCCGCCACCGCCTCGGCGACGGCGGTGCCCAGAGCGAACGCCCGTCCGAGGGCATCGGCGACGCCGGGTCGACAGGCGATCCGCCACGGCGCCCCGTCGTCGGTTCGCTCCCGGGCCGCCAGGATCGGTGGCAGCAGCCCGAGCGGGACGCCGACGGCGACGACGCCTGCCCGCCCCGCGAGCGCAGACTCGACGGCGGTCCCGAGCCCCTCGCCGTACTCCCGGAGCGCGACGGCGACCTCGGTGGGTTCGAGCGAGCCGCCGTCGTCGTCACCGCGGGCGTCGCCGTCGTCGGGATGCGAGCCGGCGTCGTCCGTCGGAGGAACCATACGCTCCATGGCGCCGGTACCGGAAAGAGCGTTTCGTCGGCCGCGGGGTGGTGTGCAAGCGCGCCCATTCCGCGCGAAGGCCAGCGTTCTATCCGGCTCTGTGAGGCACCGATTCCCGGTCACCTGGTATGTGCATAACAATTATTATATACCCGACGAGACCCTCGGAAGTAATGTCAAATAAAAATGCAGACGACGGGAGAGAACGTGGACCGTCACGCCGGACGTTTATGAAGACGACCGGCGTAGCGGCCACTGCGACCGGTCTCGGGTTCAGCACGGGGAGCGCCGCGGGTGAGGGAACATCGTTCGAGCAGCTGCTCAACCGGATGTCGGTCAGGGAGAAAGCCGGGCAGATGATGCAACCGGTCATCGGGTCGCTTGACCCGGCCGGCGAGGTGGTCCACGAACAGGTCGAAACGGTCGGCGACCTCTTCGCGGAACTCGGAACGGGGTCCGTGCTGTCCGGCGGCTCCGCGCCGCCGACCTTCGACCCCGAAGAACTGGTCGCCGGCATCAATGATCTCCAGGAGTACAACGTCGAGAACTCGCCGCACGGCATCCCGTTCTTCTACGGCATCGACGGCACTCACGGCGCGGCCTACGTCGACGGCGCGACGGCGCTCCCACAGCGGCTCAACATGGGAGCGACGCGCGATCCGGAGTTGATCGAACGAGCCGAAGAACACACGTCGGACATGATCGCAGCCACGGGCTGTCACGAGACGTACGCCCCGACGATCGAACTCCTGCGCGATCCTCGCTGGGGACGGTACTTCGAAGGGATCAGCGAGTCTCAAAAGGTCCTTGGTGACATCTCGGCTGCGCGCAATCGGGCGCTGGAAACCAACGACCGCGTCACTGCGACGCCCAAGCACTTCGCCGGCTACGAGGTACCGTACAACGGCAACGACCGGGCGGCCGTCAACACCTCGCTTCGGGACCTCCGAGAGACGCTGTTTCCACCGTTCGAGGTCACCCTTCGAGAGGGCGGCGGCATGGTGATGGTCAACAGCGGGTCGGTCAACGGCGTGCCCGCCCACGCCTCCTCTTGGCTGCTGACCGATGTCCTCCGCGGCGAGTACGACTTCGAGGGCGTGATCCTCACCGACTGGAACGACCTCTACCGGATGATCGACATCCACGAGTTGTTCCCCGACAGCACCGAGGGTAAGAAGATGGCCGTCAAGGCCGCCATTGAGGCAGGTGTCGACATGGCCATGCTCGGCGGCGGCAACGACGGCCGACCGCTGGACCCGGTTCAATTCGTCACTTTCGTCGAGGAACTGGTCAACTCCGGCGACCTCTCAGAGGGACGTATCGACGAGTCCGTCCGACGTATCCTGGAACTCAAACGGGACCTCGGCCTGTTCGCTGACCCCTACGCCGACGAGTCCCAGGTCGGCGAGCTGGTCGGTAACGACGAGTCGGTCCAGATGTCCACGGACATCGCCAAGGAGTCGATGGTGCTGTTGAAAAACGATCCCGTAACCGAGGGCGGCGACCCGGCACTGCCGCTTTCGGGCGATGAGAACCTGCTGGTGACGGGACCGGGGGTCAGCCCCAGCGGGATCGAAAACCGCATCCTGATGCAGTACGGCGGGTGGACGCTCGGCTGGCAGGGTATCGAGGACGGCGGTCTCTCGGAAGGCGGTCCGCGACCGGCCGGCACGACGATGATGGCGGAACTGGAGGAGGCGTTCGGCAGCGGGAATATCACGCACGTCCCGACGACGATGGACCGTTCGCAGTGGTGGGCAGCCCCCGGACTGACCGCTCACGAGCAAGCGGAGGCGGCGTACCAGTTCACCGACGAGCAACGGAGCGCCGTCGAGGACGCGGCTCCCGACGCCGACGCCGTCGTCGTCGTGCTCGGGGAAGCGCCACACAACGAGGGGTTCGGGGACCGCGACACCCTCGAACTCCCCGAAACCCAGCGAGAGATACTCCGGACGGTCGTCGACAACGCGAGCGACGACACGCCGATCGTCGGTGTCGAGTACGCGGGGAGTCCCCGCGGCAACCAGACGACCTTCCAGCACCTAGACGGGTTACTGTTCGCGGGCCAACCCGCGACCGGCGGCGGCACCGCCATCGCCGAGACGCTGCTGGGTGAGTACAACCCCTCGGGGAGACTCGGTTTCACCTGGCCGCAGACGGTGGGTCACGGTCCGGTCCATCACAACGCCTGGCCCGGCAAACTTCACGACCCGCTGTACCCCTACGGACACGGGCTCTCTTACACCACCTTCGAGTACTCGGATCTCGAAGTCAGCCCGAGTTCACTCGGGAATCCGGCCGGCGGACGAGCGGTCAGAGTCCGTGTCGACGTGACGAACACCGGGAACGTGGCCGGCGAACACATCGTCGAGGTGTACAACACCCAGTCGTACGGGTCGGTCATGCACCGCGACACGCGGGTCGTCGGGTACGAGCGCGTCGGGCTCGACCCTGGCGAGACCCGGACGGTCACCGTTCCGATCGACCTCGCGGCGCTGGAGGTCGTCACCGGCGACGTGCCGGGTACCGGCTCGAAGGTCGTCGAGGCCGCCGACTACACGCTGACCGTGGATCCGGACGGCGACATGGCGACGACGCTCACGATCAAAAACTCGGGGCCGGCCGAGAGGGGGCCCTGAGAAGAGTCGAACACAGACGCGGTGCGGTTTCGAAGTGAATAATATATCACACACCGACACTGCGGTTCCATTTCGTTGAGCCCGTTTGACATCCTCCCCGCGCTGAAGCGCGAGGATTCCCACGGCACCGTGCCGCTGGGTTGGGATATTGTGGTTTACGACGTGACCTGTTCTTGAGGTGCAAACGCACCAGTTTCCTTGTCAAACAGGAACGTCGATGGCTGTGCCAACCAGCCGTTACTCCTATTCACCGAGAGATTCGGTGAACTCGGAGAT
>NZ_JAWOBM010000063.1:0-30668 GCF_046498025.1 Halorubrum sp. | reverse complement strand
ACGGTCTCGTCGGCGTGCTGCTCGTCGCCGCGGGCGTCGTGACGGCGCGGATCGCCGAGCGACGGATCTGAGTCGCCGGCCGTTCGCGGTGTCACGATCGGTTCACGCCCGGTTCGGAACCCGCTCAGGGTTCGTCGAAAACCGCGTCTGATCCGCGAAAGAGTCGTGACAACAGAAGAGCCGGAGGAGGGATTTGAACCCTCGACCTATTCCTTACGAAGGAATCGCTCTGCCAGCTGAGCTACTCCGGCGCGCGTCTAACAATTCCCGAACGGCAAAATAAGGGTTCCGAAACGACGACGGCGCGGGGGCGAACGCGCGCGGCTGCGTCCGGACCTCACTGACGGTTCCTCCGGACGAGCGCACCTCGGACTGATCTTGCTTATCTATTAGAATCTCAGTTAATGTCGCCTACTCCATACGTTTTCTCGGATAGGATCACAGGTATATAAGGAAAAAACATAAATACTCGTTCGAGCTTCCACTTGGGTGTGGTCGCACCGATCGTCTACCACGATAGCGGGGATCGACCCCCTCGACGGTGCGTGCCCGGTCGAGGCCCGTGCCGGGCGCCGGTCGTCCAGTCGGTCGCACACCCCACGGCGATCCGACGCGGCGGTCACCACCCTCAGCGTTCCACCACGGCTGTCATGGTCCACGTTCCCGACGTGCCAAGCGCGAACTCGCCTCTGGCCCCACGCAACCGACGGCCCTGGGCTCTTGTCATGTGACGGGCCGTGCCGCCCCGACCCGTGCGTTCCGGGTCGGACGGCGTTCACTCTGTTAGTCCGCACGTCCGATCCCGTCGGCACTCGCCGGCGGGAGGTCCACCCGGCGAGCGGCGGCGCTCGTCCGGTGGATCGTCGCGACCGAGACGCTACCGCAAAAGGCGCTTCGGTGCGCTCGCGACTGCCGAGAGTCCGCTCACTCCGGCCCCGAGCGCGCCGGCGAGGCGTACCTCCGCCGGCGCGACGCCGAGTTCCCGGGAGATGAGCCCTGGCCGGGCGTCGGCGCCGATGACGGCGACCGTCCGACCGCGGACTCGTATCTCCGTGGTGAGGTCCGTCGCGGTCAGCAGCGCGGCCGGACCGCCGGGGTCGCTGTCGCTCGGCAGACCCCGAGCGACGCGGACGGCGTCGCGGACGGTCGCCACCTCGACGAACAGGCGGTCACCAGTCGAGCGGACGTCGAGGTCCACGCCGTCGACGGTGAGCGTCAGGTCCTCCGTGACGACCGAGAACGGCGCTCTCGCGTCAGTCCCGTTCACGCGTCGTGATCCGAACGGTACCGTCGAGCCGCCAGCTGGCGTGTTCGACGTCGTCGCCGGTGCCGCTCGGGACGTCGACCGACATGTCTTCGAACTCGTAGATGATCTCCGCGTTTCGGCCGGTCAGCCTGTCGTAGAGCCCGATGGCGAGGTCGGGCCAGGTCGTCGTCTCGTCGATGCGCTCCTCCGGGTCGACTGTGTCGCTCATAGGTGACACCACGAGCCACAGCAGCATAAAACTGTCACTTGATCGAAACCACTGGCGGGACGGTCCGCCGGGCGAGCCGCGGGACGGAGGGTCCGAACCGTCGCACGAATCGAGGGATCGCGGATCGACCCGGTCGCGGCTCAGGCCCGCGTCAGCCTGACGTCGAGACAGACGTTGTACTCGTGGGGCGCGTACGACCTGACGACGCGCTCGGTCTCGACGACGACCTCGTACGCGTCGCCCGCGGCGGCGCGGATCGCCCGCCTCCCGGGACCGAACGGGTCGTCCTCGTGTTGGATGTCGTAGTAGTGGAGCACGCACTCGTCGCCGGCCAGCGCGATCGCCGTGTCGAGGAACGCGTCGGCGGAGTGCGGGAGGTTCATCACGAGGCGGTCGGCCGCGTCGGCGTACTCGTTAGCGATCTCCCGCACGTCTCCCGCGATCGCGGTCACCCGGTCGGACACCCCGTTCCGGGCGGCGTTCTGGCGGAGGTACGCGACGGCGCGCTCGTTGAGATCGCAGGCGACGACGTCGGCGCCGCGGGTCGCCATCGGGACCGCGTAGGGGCCGACGCCGGCGAACATGTCGATCACGGTCTCGCCCGGCTCGACCTGCTCGATCACGCGGTGGCGCTCGGTGGCGAGCCGCGGCGAGAAGTACACGTCGGCGACGTCAAGCAGGAACTCGTGGCCGTACTCGCGGTGGACCGTCTCCGTGCCGTCTCCGGCCAGCACGTCCCACCGTCGGACGCGGAGCTCGCCCTCAATGGGCGACGCGCGGTTGAGCACCGTCTCGCAGGGCACGTCGGAGGCCATCACCGCGTCGGCGATCTCGCGGGCCCGCTCGTCGTCGTCCTCGTCGACGATGACGATGTCGCCGAGCCGCTCCAGTGAGGGCTCGTACCCGAGGATCTCGCCCGGCGTCCGCGGGCGGTCGCGCTCGGCGGCGTCGCACTCGACGATCGCCGCGCCGAGGTCGGCGGGGACTGCCTCGGGGTCGACGACCGGGATGTAGATCGTGTCGCCGTCGACCGCGATCTCGTGGTCGCCGTCGAGGGCGTCGGCGTCGGCGAGGCGTTCGCGGACGGCCTCGCCGCGCTCGCGCTCGACCGCGACGCAGGGAACGCTCATTATCGCGGAAACGCGGAGCGAGCCATAAACGCTGACGCTTTCGACCGTCGGCGCGCGGCGCCGACGCCGTCGTCGCGGCGGGCTCGTGGCGCCGCCACCGTCGTCGCGGTGGGCTCGCGGCACCCGTCTCAGTCGTCCGCGGGCGCTTCCGGCCGGTACGCCTCGCTTATGCCCTTCCACTTCCCGGAGCGGAACCGCCAGTAGTTGATCGCGGCGGGGATCGTCGTCTCCGCGAGGAACGCCAAGTACAGGCCCCACAGCCCGATGGCGGGGAGCGCGATCTCCGGGATCGTGAACCCGGTCAGCGGCACGTCGATCGCGGGCGTCGCGTCGTTGGCGCCGACGTACGCGAGCGGGATCGAGACGCAGAACATCCCGAGGAACTGGCTCGCGAAGGGGACCTTGGTGTCGCCGGCCGCGTCGAGCGGCCCCGCCGCCCCGCCGGAGACGCCCTGGAACACGACGGCGACGCAGGCCGCGTACACGAGGTTCACGGCGATGGGGACCTCGGGGCTCTCCGGGCCCTCCGCGAACAGCACCACGATGTCGGTCGCGAAGAGGGCGATCAGCGCGGCGGAGACGGCGTACGTCGCCACCGAAAAGCGAATGATGTCGCGGGCGTACGCCTCCGCCTCGACCGGGTCTTCGCCGCCGAGCGTCTGTCCGACAAGGCTCGAGGAGGCGAGGCCGAACCCCCAGCCGGGCGTGTTCATGAGCCCCCAGATGCGGCGGGCGATGACGAACCCGGCGACGGTGTTCTCCCCGAACACGTCCAGGATGGAGAGCATCGGGAACTCCGCGACCGTCCACACGAGATTCCGCGCTCCCACCGGCAGGCCGATCTCGACGAGGTCGCGGAGCATCCCCGGGTTCAGGTACGAGCCGAACGGGTCGATGGCGATGGGGAACTCGCCGAGGCCGGGGAGCCGTCCACGCACGAGGCCGCCGGCGAACGCGGCTGTGACGACGACGTTCGAGAGGACGGTCCCGTACGCGGCCCCCTCCACGCCCAGGCCGAGTCCGAAGATGAACAGCGCACTGAGGACGATGTTCGCGAGCGCGCCGCCCGCTCGCACCTGCATCGCGGTATACGCGTCGTCGCACCCGACCAACACGCGGCTCCCGACGAGGTTGAGGGCGGCGAACGGGACGCCGAGTCCGACGACGCGGAGGTACGCCGCCCCGAGCGCGATCGCCCGGTCGTTGCTGCTCAACACGTCGATGAGGGCGACCGAGAACGTCCAGAACGCGGCCGACACCGGAATCGTGACGACCACGACGAGGAGGACGCTCGCCCGGACGGCGTCGCCGAGTTCCGCGTACGCCTCCGCGCCGTATCGCTGGGAGACCAACGCGATGGTGCCGCCGGCGACGCCGCCGCCGATGGCGAACGAGAGCCCCCAGTACGGCCCGGCGAACCCGACGCCGGCGACCGCGCTGGTGCCGACGGCGACGCCGACGAGCGCCACGTCGACGGCGTTCTTCGACATCCGGGCGATCCCCGTGACGATCCGCGGCCACGCGAGGTCCGTCGTCCGGACCACGCGGTGGCGGTCGATCAGTCCCGCCCTCGCGAGGGCGAAGCCGATGTATAAGATCAGCGCGCGGAAGGGGTTCGGCAGACGAGACACTACGAGTATCCTCCTTTTTCCGTCGGCGCTAAAGGGATTTCGTCACGCGGCGGGCGTTTCCGGATCACCCGACCGCGAACCGCCCAGAGTCGTGCGATCGACGGAAGTTCTCAGGCACCCGACACGAGGTATACCGACGCGGCGGCGAGGACGATCCCGAGCGCCTTGCGAGCGGTGAACGACTCCCCTAAAAAGAGGAAGCCGATCACCGACGAGAACACGAGGAACATCGCGAAGATCGGAGTCACGACGCTCACCGGCCCCAGCGCGAGCGAGCGATACAGCGCGAGGATGCCGATCCCGAGGAAGACGCCGGCGGCGAGCACGTGGAGGATCTTCGGGGACTCAAGGTGGACGGCGAACCCCTGGCCGGTGTACGCGAGCACGCCGACGGCCATGGCGATGAGAAGCGTGTTGGAGACGACGACGGCGACGTCGCTCGGGACCGCGTCTGGCCCCGTGGTCGCGACCCGCATCAGCGGGGAGACGAGCGCGTACGCGCCCATCGCGAGGAGTGCGTAGGGGAGATATGTGGCGTCCATACCGGCCGGTCGGCCGGGCCGAACTAGTGCCTACCGACCGGTCGGTCGGGGGAAGTCGGTGCCATCCGACCGGTCCGTCGAGGGAAGTCGGTGCCTACCGACCGGTCCGTCGAGGGAAGTCGGCGCCATCCGACCGGTCCGTCGAGGGAAGTCGGTGCCTACCGACCCCTGCTCTTCGGCGGTCCCGAGACGGCTGTCCCGGCTCGCTTTGCGCCGGCTTCGTTGGCGTGCGCCTCGTCGCTCAGGGGAAGAGACACCGTGACGACCGTTCCGCGAGGCTTCCGCTCCGCGAAGGAGACGCTGCCGCCGATCTGGTCGGTCCCCCACTTCACTATCCACAGGCCGATCCCGCTGGCGTGTTCCAGCGGCGTCTCCACGCCCTGCGACAGGACCTCGTGTTCCGTCGGATCGATTCCCGGGCCGTCGTCGGCCACCGAGAGGTCGACCCAACCGCCCTCGGTCGCGACGTCGGCCTCGATCCACACGGACGGCCGGTCCGCGTCGTTGTGTTGGACCGCGTTCGAACAGAGGTTCGCCACGACGGCTCGGAGGGTCGCCGGCACGTCCACAGCCGGGATGTCGTCGTCGACCGTCACCTCGGCGCGCGGCCACTCGGCGCGGATCTCCGCGGCGGTCTCCTCGACGAGCTCGGGGAGGGGGACCGGCGGCTCGGGCTCTGAAAGCGGGTCGAACAGCTCGCTCGCGGCCCGCGTCTGCTCGCTGAGCTCGTGGATACGCGCGGCGCTCTCTTTGACGACCTTCAGCGCTCGCTCGTCGCTCGGAACGGCCGCCAGCCGGTCGGCGTACCCCTGAATCAGGTTCGTCTCCGTCCGGATGTCGTGGCGGAACACCCTGTTGAGGACGTTCAACCGCTGCTGCTGGCCGAGGTACTCGCCCACGTCGTGGTAGACGACGAGGCGGCCGACCGCCCGGCCGTGGTCGTCGGTCACGCGTCGCACGGTGACCTCGTACGGCCGCCGGCCGTTCCGGCCCACGATCGAGAGCGGCCCCACCTCGCCTCGTCTGCCGGCGAGCGCGTCGTAGCGGGGGACGACCGCCGCCGCCGCTTCGCCGACCGCCGTCCGTCGGTCGACCTCGAAGATGTCGGCGGCAAACCGGTTCAAGTCGAGCACGTACCCCTCGGTGCCGACGACGAAGACGGGATCGTGGAGCTGTTCGAACACGAGCTGGCGCGCCCGCCGCCGCGGCGCCGGCGTGAGCGTGAGCAACCGGAACCGCGTGAGCGCGAGGAGGTACGCGACTCCGGAGACCGCGAAGGCGAGGGGCGTGGGGTCGAGGCCGGGCACGGGAATCGCTCCGGAGAGGTAGACGAGGCTGCTGACCCACGGCGCCGCGGTGCCCACGACCAGCGCCGCGCTCTGCCCGCGGAACGGACGGGCGTCGTCGCGGACCAGTTGGAGGATCGGGACCGACCCGATCAGTCCCAGCAGGTAGGTGTAGCCGGCGATGACGTAGTACCACGGGCCGGGGGCGACGCGGAGGAACGACCCGACCGCGGTGTCCGCGACCGCGCGGTCGCTCGTGATGAGTCCCATCGGATCGCCGGTGGCGACCAGGAGCACGGTCGTAGCCGGTGCGACGCAGGCCGCCGCCACGACGCCCGGCCTCACGTACTGGTCTCGACCCGTGTACTCCAGCGCGAAAAACACCCACCCCACCGGCACCACCACCACCCCTATCCACTGGACGTCGTACCAGAGCGCCTTCGCGTCGAGCGTCGACGCCTCGAGTTCGAAGACGAGGAAGGCGGTCCACCAGACCTGCCCGACGAGCAGTAACGCGAGCCACGTGGCGCCCGCGTCGGGGCGCTCTCGCCACGCGAGGATCGCCGCGGACGTGCCGGTCACGACCGCGGCGAGGAGCGCGACGGAGAGCGGACTCAGCCCGATCACGCTAAATTACACACAAAGGAGATATAAACCAGTTTGTTTCCCCGAGCCGACACTCCCGAGCCGAAACGGGAGTCGGTCAGCCGATCAGGTGCACCCCCGCGACCGCGACGCCGACGAGGAGGTAACTGCAGTCGGGCGCCACGCCGAGCAGCGCCGGGTCCTCGACCCGTCCGGCGAGAGCGGTCACGCAAATGGACGCCGCGAGGCCCAGACCCAGTGCTCCGACGAGCGGCCACGCGAGGAGGCCCGCGACGGCCCCGGCCGTCACGACGCCCGCCACGAGGAGGTCGACGCCGTACAGCACCCAGCGGGTCCGGTCGACGCCGACCACGACGGGGAGCGTCGCGACGCCGACCGCCGCGTCGGCCTCGACGTCTCGGACGTTCGGGAGCTCCGCGTCGACGAACGAGCGGAGCAGGAAGTACGCGAAGACGACGGCCACGACCGGCCCCGCCGTCTCCCCGGCGAAGACCACCGGAAGGAAGGTGAGGGCGGTCGCCCACCCGATCGCGACGACGATCGAGTTGACGACGAGGACGTCCTTCAACCGCGGAACGCGGCGATGTCCGCCGTCGGTCGTGCTCGTGCCGACCCCGAGCGTGAGCCGGGTACGGGGGACGTGGGCCGCGAGGGCGGCGCCGACCGCCCGCCCCAGGTTGGGTATCCAGTCGGAGGCGTACACGACCCAGAACGCGCCGGGAAGGAGCGTGAGCGCGAGCGCCAGCGGGCCGCCAGTCACCGCGAGGGCGATCGCCAGCCCGTAGGCGAGCGCGGCGCCCGTCATCAGCTGGTCGCCGTAGCGCCGGGCGAGCAGCGCTCGATGCGGCGTCGAGGCGGCGTCCGCGTCCGCGTCGGCGACGTGGTCGACGCCGTACACCGCGAAGGTGACGAGCGCGACCACGAGCGGGGCGACCGTCAGTTGGACGCCCAGCAGGACGGTCGCGACGAGCGTCTCGACGGCCGCGACCAGCGCGATGAACGGGGCCCCCCACGCGAACGCGCCGAGGAGGCGCGCGGGGTCGGCGGTCGTTTCTGCCGGGGACGGGGTCGAGTCCGACGGGGCCGTGGCCTCCCGACGCGGTGATGCGGACGTCGTAGACGCGCGCGGCGGTGTCTCGGATGCGAAGGGTACGGAGCGATTCTGCGAGTCGGTGCCGTCGGCGAATTCCGACGGCGGATCTGTCTTGTCTGGCATAGTTCGCGGCCGGCACCCCGGCTGTCGGTGGCGCCCGCCACCTACACTCGACCCCGCGAACCTATTTATACACAGTAAAATAGATAAATAAACTGATAGTAGGAGGTGTTTTATTATGTACCGTTCGGTCTCGTCCGGACCGGCCCGCCGCAGTCCGGGCGGCGGTCGGAGTCGCCGTGCCCCCTTCAGTACGCTTTTGGGGCGAGCGGCCGATGCGTCGGGTATGGACGGAACCTTCGACCACGTGATGATCCGCGTCGAGGACTTAGAGGAGAGCCTCGACTGGTACCAGACACACCTGAACTACGAGGAGAAGGGCCGCTGGGAGGCCGACACGTTCACCAACGTCTACCTCGGCCCCGAGGGCGTCCACGAGGACGGCGCGCTCTTGGAGATCACCTACAACCACGGCGACCACACCTACGAGATCGGCGACGCGTGGGGCCACATCGCCGTGCGCGTCCCCGAGGACGCCCTCCAGGAGTCGTACGACCAGCTGATGGACGAGGGCGTCGAGGACTACCGCGACCCCGAGTCCTGTGGCAACCGCTACGCGTTCGTGAAGGACCCGGACGGCCACGAGGTCGAGATCGTCAAGCGCGACTACGGCGAGAAGTGGAGCATCGACCACACGATGATCCGCGTCGAGGACGCCGACGAGGCGCTCGGCTACTGGACCCGCAAGTTCGAGTACGCCGAGGCGCGCGGCCGGTGGGAGGCCGACACCTTCGCGAACTACTTCATGGCCCCCGAGGACGCCCCGAAGGAGGCGATGAAGCTGGAGATCACGTACAACTACGACGGCCGCGAGTACACGATGGGCGACGGCTGGGGTCACCTCTGCGTCCGCGTCGACGACCTCGACGACGCGTGGGAGACGCTGATGACCCGCGAAGCCCCCGACTACCGCGACCCCGAGTCGTGCGACCACAACTACGCGTTCACGAAGGATCAGGACGGCCACGAGATCGAACTGCTCGTCCGCGAGTAGGCCCCGTCGCTCCGGGCTCCCTTTTCACTCAATCGCTGCCTGAAGCCGCTCGCCGTTCGAGTAGCCGCCGCATACCGCCGACGCCGATCACTCCTCGACGGACCACTTCTCGACGGGCCGTTCCACGGCATCGACCCCGCTCACCTCGAACCGCGCGCCGCCGAGCGCGGCGTCGTCGGTCACCCGAACCTCCCAGCCGTGGGCGGTCGCCACCTGTCGAACGATCCGGAGTCCGAACCCCGTTCCCGTCTGCGTCGTCGAGTAGCCGGCGTCGAACACGTCGGCGCGCTCGTCGGGGTCGATTCCGGGTCCGTCGTCCGCGACGAAGAACCCGACGTCGTCGTCCAGCGTCCCGACCGCGACGGCGACGCCCTCGCCGCCGTGTTCGACGGCGTCGCCGGGCTCCGCCCGGCTCCCCGGGGAACAGTGTTCCACGCTGTTGCGCACCAGGTTCTCGATCAGCTGCTGGAGCCGGCTCTCGTCGGCCCGCAGCGTCAGGTCGGCGTCGACGGTGAGCGTCGCGTCAGCGGTGTCGACGTTCAGCCAGCAGGCCTCGACGATCGACGCGAGATCGACCGGTCGCGTCTCGCTGACGCGCTCTCCCTCGCGAGCGAGCGCGAGCAGATCGCCGATCAGGGTGTCCATCCGCTCGTGGGCTCGCGCCGCGGCCTCGAGGTGCGCGGAGTCGGACTCCCGGCGGGCCAGATCGACCCGCCCCTGCGCCACGTTGAGCGGGTTCCGGAGGTCGTGTGAGACCACGCTCGCGAACTCCTCGAGGCGGTCGTTCTGACGCTCCAGCTCGATGCTCCGCCGGTGGAGCCGTTCCGTCCGCGCCTCGGACTGGAACGCCGTCTCCGCCGTGGTCGCGAGGATCCGCGCGAGGAACTCGTCGGTGCCGTCGAACACCCCCGGCTCCGTCTCGCCGATCGATATCGTCCCGAACTCGCCGACCGGAAGGACCATGAGGCTCCTGAGTCCCGTCCCCGCGTCGACGGCCCCGACGGTCTCGATGTCGTCGTGCACGCGGACCTCGCCCGCCTCGTAGGCGGCCCAGTTGAGGCTCCCGCCCTCGGGCGTGAACACGTCGCGCTCGGGGAGCGTCGCTTCGACGGCCGGCGAGACGCTGACGGGACTCAGCCCGCCCGCCGCCTCGTCGTAGAGCCGGACGGTGGTCATCGAGAAGCCGAGCACCTCGGACGCCGCCTCCACGATCCGCTCCGCGATCGACTCCCTGGAATCCGCGCGGATCAGGCCCCGCGTCGCGTCGTGGAGCCGTTCGAGGCTGGTCTCTCGGTCGACGCGGTCGAGGGCGGTCTTCAGGTGGTTCGCCAGGATTTCCGCGATGAGGACGTCGGTCTCGGTGAACGCCCGCGCCGTCGACGCGGAGATGACGAACAGCCCGTGGTCGCCGATCGGGTGGAGCACGAGGCTCTCCGCCGGCGTCTCCTCGTCGAGCCGATCGAACGCCGAGAGCTCGTCGACGGCGATCGGCTCGTCGCCCCGGTACGCCTCCCACGCCAGCGCCGATCGCGTCCCCGGCGGGGCGTCCCGGTCGTACGAGGGCTGCTCCTCGAAGAACGTGGGAACGGAGTCCGCGAGCGCGGCCGGCTCGAGCGCGTCCCCCGCGTCGTTGAGCAGGTGGACGCCGCTCAGGCCCGCGCCGACGACCCCGGACGCGGCGTCGACCGCCAGCTGTGTCGTCTCGTCGGTGGTCCGGGCGTAGTTGAGGTCCTGCGTCCACTCGCGGAGCCGGGCCAGCTTCTCCTCGCGCCGCTTCCGGTCGGAAACGTCCCGCGTGTTGACGACGTAGCCGTCGATCCCGCACTCGTCGAGCCGGTTGCTCCCGACCGACTCCACCCACAGGTACTCGCCGTCGGCGCGCTCCAGCCGGTACTCGACCCTCGGGTTCGGCTCCTCGCCGGCGATCGACTCTCGGAACGCCTCCAGGACGCGGTCGCGGTCTCCCGGGTGAACGTACGCGAAGGCGTCGTCGCCGATGAGGTCCGCCGGCTCGAAGTCGAGGATCGTCTCGACGGACGGACTCGCGTACTGGAACGTTCCGCCCGCGTCGAGCACCGAGACGATGTCGTTCGACCGCTCGAGGAACGCGCGGTGTCGCTCGCGCTCCGTCACGTCCCGGACGATCCCCACAAACCGGCGCTCGCCGTCCTCCGTGAACTCCCCGAAGGAGATCGACAGCGGGACCCCGTGACCGTCGCGGTGTCGCCCCGGGACCTCGACGGCCGTCCAGTCCACCGTCTGGCCGTCGGCTGACCGGTACCGGTCGAGCGCCTCGTGGGGGTCCGCCGCGCGCTCCGCCGCCAGCAGCGTCGACAGCGGTTCGCCCTCGAGCGCCGTCGGTTCGTAGCCGAACAGGCGCTCGACCGCCGGGTTCGCGAAGCGGACCGTGCCGTCGTCGTCGACGGTGACGATCGCGTCCATCGAGTTGTCGGTGATCGCCCGCAGGTGGGTCCGGGTCTGCTCCGCCTCGCGCTCGGCGCGGCGTTTCATCACGGCGTCGACGATCCGGTTCGCGAGGATCTCGTACTGCTCGGTCCCGCCGCTCTTCTGGAGGTAGTCCGTCACCCCGGCGGAGATCGCCTCGCTGGCCACCGTCTCGGACCCCTTGCCGGTGTAGAGGATGAACGGGAGATCGGGGTCGCGCTCCCGGACGCGGTTCAGGAACTCGATCCCGTTCGGTCCGGGCATGTCGTGGTCGGAGACGACGCAGTCGATCCCACCCGCGTCGAGCCGCTCCAGTCCGGCCGTCGCCTCCCGGGCGGTCTCGACCGTGATCCGGTCGTCCGCTCGTTCGAGGAACGTCCCCGTCACCTCTGCGAGATCGGGGTCGTCGTCGACGTGGAGGACGCGGATCCGGTCGCTCATTGGAGCCGACTACTGGCACCGACCGTATAACCATTGTGTCGGGCGGTAGAAACGCGGATCGCGTGGTCCGGCGAACCGACGCGGATCGCGTTGGCCGACGGTACCGCGAGGGGCGTTCGGGCCCTACGCGCCGTCGGTCGGCCGGAACACGACCAGCGGCTCCCCGTCGGTCGCCCGTTCCCCGACGCCGACGTCGACCGCCAGCCCGACCGCGAGGTCGTCGCTCTCGGGGTCGACGCCGCGCACGACGCCCGTCGTCCGGACCGGCCCGAGGTCGACGACCGCGGTGACGTACGGGGCGTCGTCGGCGAACCGCGGCGAGGGGACGTGGACGACGCTGAACGTCTCGACCCGCCCGGTCTCCGCGAGCGGGTCCCGCGAGAGCGCGGACGACCCGCACTCCGGGCACACCCGGCGCGGGGGGAGCGACCCGTGGCCGTCCGGGCAGACGAGCGCGTACCCCTCGCCCGCGTCGAGCGCGTCGAGCCACTCCTCGTAGTCGGCGTCGGTGACCGGCGTCGGCGTGCTCGCGGCCGCGTCACCGCCCGCGCCGTCGTCGGTCATTCCGCCACCTCCAGCACGTGAACGACCGCGCTGGCGACGGTGCCGCCCGCGTTGTGCGCGACGCCCACCTCGGCGTCGGCGACGTGCTCGCTGTTGGGGTGGTCGCCGCGGAGCAGCCGCGTCAGCTCGGCGATCTGCGAGCCGCCGGTCGCGCCGACCGGGTGTCCCTTCGCCTTCAGGCCGCCCGAGAGGTTCACCGGGAGGTCGCCGTCGGCGGTCGTGCTCCCCTCCCGAGCGGCGCCGATCCCCTCGCCGACCTCGAAGAGTCCGAGCGACTCCAGCGCGAGCACCTCGGCGATGGTGAAACAGTCGTGGACCTCCGCGACGTCAACGTCGTCCGGCCCGACGCCGGCGGCCGCGTAGGCCGCCTCGGCGGCGTCGTCGGCCGCCGGGGTGCGCGCGAGGTGCTCGCGGTCGCCGAGCGCCATTCGGTCGGTCCCTTGGCCGGTCCCCGTCACGGCGACGGGCGCGTCCACGTCGTGTTCGGCGGCGTACGACTCGGAGACGATCACCAGCGCGCTCGCGCCGTCGGTGATCGGACAGGCGTCGTAGAGGTGGAGCGGCTCGGCCACCGGCGGCGCGTCCATCGCCTCGTCGACGGACACCTCTCGGCGAAACTGCGCGTACTCGTTCGGGAGCGCGTTCTCGTGGTTCTTCGACGCGACGTGGGCCAGGTCCCGGCGGGTCCCGCCGTACGCGTCGAAGTAGGCGGTCGCCATCAGCGCGTACGCACCGGGGAAGGTGACGCCTGACCGGACCTCGAACAGGTCGTCGGCCGCCATCGCGAGCCCCTCCGTCACCTCGGCGGTCGGCAGGTTCGTCATGCGCTCCATCCCGCCCGCGAGGACGACGTCGGCGTCGCCGGCGGCGACGGTGCGGACGGCCTCCCGGACCGCGACGCCCGCGGAGGCGCACGCCGACTCGTACCGGGTCGCGGGACAGTGCACGCCCGCCGCCTCGGCCATCAGCGGGGCTTGGTGACCCTGATGCTCCGCGAGCGCGCCCATGAAGTTCCCGTAGTTCAGTTGCTCGACGTCCTCTCGCGGGACGCCGGCGTCCGCGAACGCGCGCTCCGCGGCCGTCGCGAAGAGGTCGCGCCCCGCGCGGTCAGCGTGGCTCCCGAAGCGAGTGAGCCCCACCCCGGCGACGCGTACGTCTGTCATACATGAAGAATAATCGGGGTTCGGTTTATGGCTACCGGAAACCCCGGTCCGTCCGGTCGAATCCGCGCCTACCCGATGTACCGCAGGTCGTCGTCCGGCACCGCCGGTCCGTCCTGCATCTCGCGGATCTTCCCGACGACCTCCTCCATCTCCTCGGCCCGGTCCTCCAGGCTCTCGTAGTCGACGGAGAACCCGAGCACCGCTTCGAGCACCTCGAGCACCGCGCGGGCGCTCTTGGGGTCGACGAGGTAGCCGCTCGTCTCGCCCATCAGACAGGCGGCCTCGAAGCCGCGACGCCCACCGAGACCGAGGACGAGCCCGGAGACGCCGACGATCCCGCCGGCCGGTTCGTTGGGCCGGAACTCCACGTCGGCGTCCTCCAGCTCGTCGACGAGGTCGGCGTCGGAGACCGCGCCGAGCACGGTGTACTCCTCGACGAGCTCGCCGGTCGGGACGCCGCCGAGCGCGTACGCGCGCTCCGCGCCGAACTCCTCGGCGACGTCGAGGAAGGTCGTGGTGAGTCGGTAATGCCCCGCGTTCGACCCGGCCTGGTGGTCACCGGTCAACACTATCAGGTCGGCCCCGTCGGTCTCGAGCGCGTGGAATTCGGCGCAGGTCAGCGCCGCGACCCCGTCGTCGCCGACGTCTACCTGCGGCGGGAACTCGGTCGAGTACACCCGCCGGACGAGCTCGCCGTCGAACTCCTCTAACAGGTGCTCGGCCGCGAGTTTCCCCACGTGGCCGACACCCGGGAGCCCCTCGATGAGCACCGGGTCGTCGAGCTCCGGCGTCGCCACCTCGTCGATCTCGATGTCGTCCATGACGGAACCGTCCGGGCGGCGGTCACAAGAGGGTGGCTATTCCGGCGCTCCGGGAACGGGCCGCGGTCGGCGTCGGGACGCTACTCGGACTCCCGCCGGCGGCGGGCGCGCCGTCGGTACTCGCCGTAGGGGTCCTCGGGGCTGAACGGGGCCGGCGCGCTGTTCGCGGTCGGCCCGTCGCACTCGGGACAGCGGTCGCCGAGCGTGTACACGGGTCGGTCGTGAGCGCGCTCCCAGTTCGCGCAGACGCGGATATCTGATTTCACGGTAAAAGCGGGTGGCGTCCGTCGGACCGATTACTCGTCGTCCTCGCGGCGATCGCGGTGGAACGCGCCGACGCCGCCAGCGCTCTGGATCGCCTCGCGGGCCCGGGCCGCGGCGGCCTCCAGCTGGTCCTCAGCCGTCTTGTAGTCGGGCGCGCGGACCTTGATCCGGTACTCGGGCGAGCCGACGTAGCCGACCTCGAGGTCGACGCCGTCCGGGATCTCGCCGTTGCCCTCGGCGGCCTCTAAGGCCGCCTTCACGTCGTCGACGCCGTCGGGGGCCGCGGACTCGAGGTCGACGTAGCCGGTCACGTCGACGTACGGCACCGAGACGTTGTCGCGGGCGGCCTCGACGATCGCCTCGCGGGCCTCCTCGTCGATGTCGACGCTCTCCAGGGCCTCCGTCCCGCTTATCGCCGCCGACTCGAAGGCGTCGTACAGCGAGTCGTACTCGACGAGGAGCGCGTTGGCGACCTCGGTGTAGCGGTCGTCGTCGACGTCCTCGCCCAGCGCGATGAGCATCCAGTTATCGGCCTTCTGGGCGTTCTTCCAGGCCTGTATCTTGTCCTTTCGCTGGTGCTCGTTGACGTCCTTGATCGACAGGTCGATCTGGTTCGACGACTCGTCGACCTCCAGCACCTTCGCGACGACCGTCTGTCCCTCGCGGACGTGGTCGCGGACGTTCTTGATCCAGCCGGAGGCGACCTCGCTGATGTGACAGAGGCCGCGCTTGTCCTCGTACTCGTCGAGGTCGACGAACACGCCGAAATCGGCGATCTCGTCGACCTCGCCGACAACCAACTCGCCGGGTTCGGGCCAGCCGCTGTACTTCATACGGGGTTGGTGAGGCGGTTACCGCGCCTCAACGGTTTCGACGATCTCGCCGTGGAGCTCGGCCTCCCCGCCGGTCGGGGTCGCGAGCGTCGTGCCGCAGACCGCGCACGACACCACGGAGGAGGCCTTGCCGAAGACGACCTGTTCGTTCTCGCAGTCGCCGCAGGCGACGCGGTGGAAGTCTCCCGCCATGCTCACTCCTGGAACGTGAGCCGGCCGGCGCGCCAGCCCTCGCGCATGTGGGCCTTGCCGCAGTCGCTGCAGCGGTACTTCAGGTGGGTCTTCTTCGTCGGCTTGTCGCCACCGGGGACCTTCGAGTACCCGCCGGCGTTGCCGATGGTCGCGAGCGCGCGGCGTCGCTGGCGCGCGTCCCGCTTCATTCCGGTCGCCCGACCCGATCGAACCTTCTCCACCTCGTGCTCGTGGTGCGCGTCACAGTGTGGACAGTACGTGTTGAAACGACGTGGCATCTCCATGGATATCGACCTTGAGTCGCGGTTCGTCGCCGACGCTTAAAACGGGTTTGGTCTGTTTCCCGGCCGGCGATCGCCGGTTTCTCACGCCTCCCACTCAGCGACGGCCCGAACCGGCGACCCGTCCCCGTCCCGCAGGCGGAGCGGGAACGCGTACAGCCGGAACCGCGCCGGGAGGCCGTCGAGGTCACAGAGGTTCTCGACGATCGGCAGGTCGTTATTTAAAAAGACGTCGTGAGCGGGCGTGCCGTCCGGCTCGTCGTCGGCCGAGAGCGAGTCGACCGCGGTCGGCGTCGGGTCCGGTCCGAACGCGTCGATCCCGACGCCGACGCCCCGCGTTCGACACCACGCCGCGGCCGCCTCGGTCAGGTAGGGGTGGTCACGGTACCGCTCGGTCCCCCAGCGGGCCGCCCAGCCGGTGCGGCAGACGAGGAGGTCGGCGTCGGAGTCGACCGAACTTGGCCCTTCCTCGACCGCCTCCGACAGCGCCTCCGCCGTGATCGGCTCCCGCGGCTCCAGCGGCCGGAGGTCGACGAGGCGTGCGTCGAACGCGAACCGACCGGGGTCGACCGCGTCGACCGTCGCCCCGTCCGGAAGCGTGTGGCGCGGCGCGTCGACGTGGGTCCCGGCGTGGGTGCCGGTCCGGAGTTCGCTCGTCGCGAAACCGTCGGTCTCGTGGGTCGCGTCGGGCGCGAGCGTCACGTCGGGGTCGCCGGGATACGTCGGCATCCCCGTCTCGATCGGTCGGGAGAGGTCGCGGAACACGCGTCGCGATGGAGCGTGGCGACGCTTAAAACGAGGGGCGATCGACGGCGACCGGCGACCGTCGTCGGCGACGTCGAAGCCCGCCCCCGACTTCCGGGGCCCGAACGTATTTCCTCCGGCCGCCGTTCGGTGCGTGCATGTCGGAACTGCCGCTCGACGCCTACTACGACCTGACGCAGATCGGCGAGGTCGCCGTCTCCCCGTCCGGCGACCGCGTCGCCTTCACCGCCACCGAGTACGACCAGACCGAGGACGAGGCGGTCGCCTCGCTGTTCGTCGTCCCCACCGACGGCTCCCGAGCTCCTCACCGGCTGACGAGCGCCGCCGGCGCGGAGGCGCCGGCGTGGGGGCCCGAGGGAGACCGACTCGCCTTCGTGGCCGCCCGCGACCGCGACGCCGAGCGACGCGTCGGGTGGCGGGACCGAGACGAGGACGGCGAGGACGACGGTGAGGAAAGCGCCGACGGCGACGGGGACGACGACGCGCCTGACGAGGGCGACGACGACGAGCCGAAGCCGCAGGTGTGGCTGTTCGACCTCGCGCTCGGCGGCGACGCGCGGCAGGTCACGGAGCGCGACGAGGGCGTCGCCGACTTCGACTGGTCGCCCGAGGGCGACCGGCTGGTGGTCGAGTCGCGCGACCCGACCGACGAGGAGGCCGAGTACCTCGATCAGGTTCGCGAGGAGGGCGGACCGATCGAGACGACGCGGCTCCAGCACAAGGTGAACGGGGTCGGCTGGACCGACGACGTGACGCCGTACCTCTTCGTCGTCGACCTCGACGACCCCGACGCCGACCCCCGCCGGCTCGACGACGCGTACGGCGGCGGCGCGTTCCAGGACGTGACGGGGATGGAGCCGCACTGGGGCGAGACCGGCCGGATCGCGTTCACCTCCTGCCGGCTCGACCGCCCCGACGACACCACCATCCGCGACGTCTACGCGGTGTCCCCCGAGGGGGGCGACGCCGAGCGGCTCACCGGCGGCGACCTCTCTCACGACGTCCCGACGTGGCGCCCGGGCGCCGACGAGCTGGCGACCGTCGCCGGCGACCCCGACGACCCGCCCGCGCCGGCGGAGGTGTACTTCGTCGACGGCGAGGGAGGGGGCGCGGACGCCGACGGCGACGACCCCGTCTCTCTCACGGCCGGCCTCGATCGGACGGTCGCGCGTGGCGGCGAGCCGGTCTGGGTCGACGGCGCGGTCTACCTCCCGATCGCCGACGAGAGCCACACGCGGCTGGTCCGGGTCGAGACGGACGGGACCGCGGAGCGCGTCTTCGCGGCGCAGGGACGCGACCGCGCGCTGGCGGGATTCGACGTCGCCGCGGACGGGTCGACGGCGGTAGCGGTCCTCTCCGATCCGACCGCGGGAACCGACCTGTACGCGGTCGACGTCGCCGACCTCGACGGGGACGCCGACGGGGCGGACTCCGGCGCGGCGCCCGACTCTGACGCCCTCACCCGGCTCACCGCGGTCAACGAGTCCCTGATAACCGAGTTCGCGATGCCCGAGGCCACGCGCGTCGAGTGGGACTCGGACGGCTGGACGCTCGACGGCGTCGTCTACCACGACCCCGACGTGGACCCCGCCGACGGCGACCACCCGCTGGTGGTGGCGATCCACGGCGGGCCGATGTCGTACGACGAGCCCGTGTTCAGCTTCGCGCACGCCGCGCTGACGAGCCGCGGGTACCTCCTCTTCCGCCCGAACTACCGCGGCGGCACCTCCCGCGGCCGGGCGTTCACCGCGGAGCTGACCGGCGCGTGGGGGACCGCCGAGGTCGACGACATCGCGGCGGGCGTCGCGTCGCTCGCCGACCGCAGGTGGGTCGACCCCGACCGCGTGTTCGGTCACGGCTTCTCGTACGGGGGGATCGCGCAGGGGTTCCTCGTCACTCGGGAACCCGACCTCTTCGCGGCGGCGGCGCCGGAACACGGCATCTACGACCTCCGGTCGGCGTTCGGCACCGACGACACGCACACGTGGTTCGAGGCGGAGTACGGCCTCCCGTGGGAGAACCCGGAGGCGTACGACGCGTCGACGGCGATCCTCGACGCCGGGGAGATCGAGACGCCCCTGCTCGTGATGGCCGGCGGCGAGGACTGGCGGTGTCCGCCCTCCCAGTCCGAGCAGCTGTACGTCGCGGCCCGCAAGCAGGGCATTGACGCCGAGCTCATCGTCTACCCGGACGAGCACCACAACGTCGGCGACCCCGACCGGGCGATCCACCGACTGGAGAAGATCCTCGGCTGGTACGAGACGCACGACCCGGCGGTCGAGGACGGGGACTGAGCCGCGGTGCCGGTCGCGGCCCGAGTCGCGACGACGGCTGAATCGCTAGTGCTCGACGAACTCCACGAGCACCCCGCCCGTCGACCGGGGGTGGAGGAAGGCGACCTCGTGGCCCCACGCGCCGGGACGCGGCTCCTCGTCGAC
This sequence comes from Halorubrum sp., assembly GCF_046498025.1. Lineage (NCBI taxonomy): Archaea > Methanobacteriati > Methanobacteriota > Halobacteria > Halobacteriales > Haloferacaceae > Halorubrum > Halorubrum sp. Next base: position 11,584 of record NZ_JAWOBM010000063.1, on the reverse strand, counting down.
GAGGTCGACGCCGAGGTCGCGGGCGCGGTCGAGCGCCGCCCGGAGGTCGTCGGTCGCGAGCGCGACGTGGTGGATCCCCGGTCCCTCCCGGTCGAGGAAATCGGCGATCGCGCCGCCCTCGGCGGGCGCTAAGAGCTCGAAGTACCCCCCGTCGTCGAGTTCGAGGAAGACGACGTCCATCCCGTCGAACGTTTCCTCGTGAGCGATCGGGGCGTCGAGGAGGCCCTCGAACAGCCCGGCGAGGTCGGCGGCGTCGCGGGTCGCGACGCCGACGTGATCGAATCGCATACGGCTCGGATCGAGCGCCGTCGATTTAAAAGGCCGAGCGGTGCGGCCGTTTTCACCGGTTCGTCGGTGGGACCCAAAGGTTTGGGTGGGCCGGGAGAGTATCGGGGAGCGACCCCGACCGTGAGCGACTCACAGACCGACGCGACGACGGACCAGATGTCCTCGCGGAGCGTCCTGGACTCGCTGCTCGAGAGCGGACTCCACGAGATGAATCGGGAGCGGTCCGGCCTGCTGCTCTCCGGGCTGTCGGCGGGGCTCGACATCGGGTTCGGCCCGCTGATGATGGCGGTGGTGCTGACGCTCTCGCCCGGGAGCTTCGGGGATCTCACGACCGAGCTGCTGCTCGCGAGCGTCTACTCCATCGGCTTCATGTTCGTCATCCTCGGCCGCTCCGAGCTGTTCACCGAGCACACGACGCTGGCCGTGATCCCGGTGCTCGACGGACAGGCGTCGTTCCGAGACCTGGGCCGGCTCTGGGGGCTGGTGTACGTCGGAAACCTCGTCGGCGGGCTGCTGTTCACCCTGCTCGTGATCCTGTTGATGCCGGAGCTCGGCGTCGTCGACCCCCGGTCCTTCGAGACGATCGCGTTAAAGCTCGTCACCCACGACCTCCCGTGGCTGTTCATCGGCGGCGTCTTCGCCGGCTGGCTGATGGGGCTGTTGGCGTGGCTCGTGACGGCGGCCCAGGACACGACCGCCCGGATCCTCCTCGTCCTGATCGTCACCGGGACGATCGGGCTCCTCCACCTCCCGCACTCGATCGCGGGCAACGTCGAGGTGCTGTTCGGACTGTTCGTCTCGGACACCATCACGCTGGCCGACTACGCCGGGTTCCTCGTGCTGGCGACGGTCGGTAACGCGTTCGGCGGCGGGGTGTTCGTCGCGCTGCTGAAGTACGGCCACGTCGTCCGCGGCGCGAACTGAGCGGGCTTCGGAATCGAGCTTTCTCGCCGACTTACCGCCCCGGCTTGTACTCCCCGAACTCGTCGCGAAGCACGTCCGAGACCTCTTGGACCGTCGCGTACGACTTCACGGCGTCGACGATGTGCGGCATCACGTTCTCGGTCCCCCGCGCGGCCTCGCGGAGCGACGCGAGCGCGTCCTCGACCGCGGCGTCGTGGCGGTCGTCTTTCACCCGCTGGAGGCGTTCGCGCTGGTTCTGCTCCTGTTCCGGATCGACCTCTTCGAGGTCCATCTCCGGCTCCTCGTCGACCTCGAACTCGTTGACGCCGACGATGACCCGCTCGCCCTCCTCGATCTCCCGTTGGCGCTCGAAGGCGACGTCCTGTATCTGCCGCTGGACCCACTGGCTCTCGACCGCCTCCAGCATCCCGCCGCGGCGGTCGACCTCCTCCAGTATCTCGAACGCCTCCTCCTCGATCGCGTCGGTGAGGCTCTCCACGTAGTACGACCCGGCGAGCGGGTCGATCGTGTCGGCCGCGCCCGACTCGTGCGCGAGGATCTGCTGGGTGCGGAGCGCGGTGCGGACCGACTTCTCGGTGGGGAGCGCGAGCGCCTCGTCCTTCCCGTTCGTGTGGAGGCTCTGGGTGCCGCCGAGTACCGCGGCGAGCGCCTGATAGGCGACCCGGACGACGTTGTTCTCGATCTGCTGGGCGGTCAGGGTCGAGCCGCCGGTCTGGGTGTGGAACTTGAGCTGCTTCGATTTGGGGTTCTCCGCGCCGAACCGCTCGTCCATGATCTGCGCCCACATCCGGCGGGCGGCGCGGAACTTGGCGGCCTCCTCGAAGACGTTGTTGTGAGCGTTAAAGAAGAAGGAGAGCTGCGGCGCGAACTCGTCGACGTCGAGGCCGGCGTCGATGGCGGCCTGCACGTACTCGATCCCGTCGCCGAGCGTGAACGCGACCTCCTGAGCCGCGGTCGAGCCCGCCTCGCGGATGTGGTACCCCGAGATGGAGATGGTGTTGAAGCTGGGCGTCTCGGCGGCGCAGAACTCGAAGACGTCCGTGATCAGCCGCATCGACTGCTTCGGCGGGTAGATGTAGAGGTTCCGCGCGATGTACTCCTTCATGATGTCGTTCTGGATCGTGCCGCGGAGCTGATCGCGCGGGACGCCCTGCTCGTCGCCCATCGCGACGTACATCGCGAGGAGGACGGCGGCGGGCGCGTTGATCGTCATCGACGTCGAGACCTCGTCGAGCGGGATCCCGTCGAAGACGGTCTCGAAGTCGTCGAGGGTGTCGATGGCGACGCCCGACCGGCCCACCTCGCCCTCGGCCATCGCGGCGTCGGAGTCGTACCCCATCTGCGTCGGGAGGTCGAACGCCATCGAGAGCCCCGAGGAGCCCTCGTCGATGAGGTAGTTGAAGCGCTCGTTGGTCTCCGCGGCGGTGCCCATCCCCGCGTACTGGCGCATCGTCCAGAGCCGCCCGCGGTGCATCGTCGAGTAGACGCCGCGCGTGTACGGCTCCTCGCCCGGGTTCCCCAGGTCATCGCGGTAGTCGTGACCGGGGATGTCGGCCGGGGTGTACAGCGGGTCGACCTCCTGGCCGCCCGTATCGGTGGCGAACGTCTCCTTGCGCTCCCCGAACCGGTCGACCGTCTCGCCGTAGGTCCCCTCCTCCCACGACTCCTTTGCCTCCCGGATCGCGGCTAGTTCCTCAGGATCGTACATTAGTAAATCAGACGCCCGAGCGCGACTTAACCTTTTTCGGGCCGGCCTGGTCGCAGTGGCCCGACCGGTCGGCGACCGGTTTCAAGTGCCGTGCCGTCAATTCGCACGCATGGACGTCCTCTCCGATCCGGCCGAGCGGTTCCTCGCCGCGACGGCCCCCGAGCACACCGCCACGCAGGCGGAGATGGTCGAACTGGCGGACGAGTGGGGGTTCCCGATCATCGGGCCGGAAGCGGGGGCCGTGCTTCGGCTGCTCGCCCGACTGACAGGCGCCCGGCGCGTCTTCGAGTTCGGTTCCGGCTTCGGCTACTCGGCGACGTGGTTCCTGCGCGGCGGGGCCGAGGCGGTGATCTGCACGGAGTTCGACACGGCGGAGGCCGAGCGGGGTGTCCGCTTCGCCGCGGACGGAGGGTACGCCGACAGCGTGACCTTCGAGGTCGGCGACGCGATGGAGACTATCGAGCGCTACGACGGCCCCTTCGACGTCGTCCTCATCGACCACCAGAAGGGTCGCTACGCGGACGCCTACCGCGCGGTCCTCCCGAAGGTCAGGACCGGCGGCGTGATCGTCGCCGACAACATCACCCGCGGCCCGATCGACTTCGGGGACCTCGTCGCGCACTTCGAAGAGGGCGCGCCCCTCCCGGACGCCGAGGTCGACGGGGAGACGCGCGGGATCGGCGAGTACGTCGGCACGGTGCGCTCCGACGACGCCGTCGAGACCGCGATCCTCCCGGTCGGCTCCGGCATCGCGGTGTCGACGAAGGTGGCGTGAAGACGCGACGCCTCCCCTCCGCCGGACCCGTACGGACCGAACCTATTCGGGCGTCGCTCCCGAACGTCGATCCGATGAAAGTGGGGCTCATCTCGGACGTCCACGCGAACCTCCCGGCGCTCGAAGCGGTCCTCGACGACATGCCCGCGGTCGACCGGGTCGTCTGCGCCGGCGACGTAATCGGCTACAACCCGTGGTCGGCCGAGTGCGTCGAGCGCGTGCGCGACGTCGCTGAGCGGACGGTCCGAGGGAACCACGACCGCACGGTCGAGACCCCGGAGCGCTACCGCGCCAACCGCATGGCGGAGGCCGGGCTCGAACACGCGAAGGCGTCGCTGTCGGACGACCAGCTCGCGTGGCTCCGAGGGCTCCCGCGCGCCGAGACGTTCGCGGGCGGGCGGTACCTGCTCGTCCACTCCCACCCCGCGGCCGAGCGAGAGGACGCCTACGTCTACCCCGGAGAGTTCCCGAACTTAGACCGGCACATGGGCGAGTACGACGGGATCGTCCTCGGCCACACGCACGTCCAAGGAAGGCGGTCCGTCGCCGGCGGCGTGGTCGTCAACCCCGGCAGCGTCGGCCAGCCGCGCGACGGCGACCCGGACGCGGGGTACGCCGTCCTCGACGCGGCGACGGACGAGGTCGCCCTCCGACGCGTCGCGTACGATATCGACCGCGTGAGCGAGGCGGTCGCCGACGCCGGTCTCCCGGAGCGCACCGCCGAACGGCTTTATAAAGGCGAGTGAGCGTCGCAGGCGGACGGGCGGGGCGGTGAGACGCCATCGAACGCCCTCAGCGGTCATCGGACCGCCCTCCGCGGTTGCCGGACGCTCTCCGCGGTCGCCGGACCGCCCTCCGCCTCACGGCCAGACACCGAGGAAGAGGAGGACGTTCCGCGCGGCGGTCGCCAGCGAGAGGAGGCCGACGCCGGCGCACATCAGCGTCGCGACGAGCCGTCTCGTCCCGCCGGCGACCGCGACGGGGATCCCGATGACGACCATCCCCGCGGCCTTGGTGAGGAGCATCCCGGGGACGAGTCCGAAGGCGGCGATGAACGCGCCCCCGACGGGCGAGCCCTCGACGTACTGTCCGGTCCCGACGGCGACGTACGTGGAGGCCACGTCGGCGACGGTCCCGAGGACGAGGAGGGCGAGCGCGGCGGCGAGTCGCGAGGGCACTGCCCCAGCGGAGGCGATGGACTGTAATAAGTTTCCGGGAAGGTCGGGAACCGCGGGACTCGACCGGGGCGTCGCGTGGCTGGGGCTGACCGCGAGGCGCGCACAGCACGAATCCATTTAAACCGCCGCGCCACGTACGATCGCTAATGAGTTCGTCCGAGGACGAGTACGAGATCGCGGTGGTCGGCGGCGGGCCGGCCGGACTGACGACCGCCCTGTACGGCGCCCGACTGGGCCACGAGACGGTGCTCATCGACCGCGGCGGCGGCCGCGCGGCGATGATGACCCACACCCACAACGTGATCGGCATCACCGAGGAGGTCTCCGGCAACGAGCTCCTCGCGACCGGCCGCGAGCAGGTGCAGTCGTACGGCGGGGCCTACGAGCGCGGCTTCGTCACCGACGTGACCGAGACCGACGACGGTCGCTTCCGACTGACGACGAAGGACGTCGAGCTCGTCGCGGAGCGCGTCGTGCTCGCGACGGGCTTCGCCGACGAGCGTCCGGACCCGCCGCTTCCGCGGAACGCGCGGGGGCTCCACTGGTGTCTCCACTGCGACGCGTACATGTTCGTCGACGAGCCGGTGTACGTGATGGGTCACGGCGAGGCGGCCGCCCACGTCGCGATGATCATGCTGAACGTGACCGACGACGTGGACCTCCTGACCCGCGGCGCGGAGCCGACGTGGAGCGAGGAGACGGCGGCCCAGTTGGAGGCGCACCCGGTCGACGTCGTCCACGAGGACGTCGTCGGCGTCGAGAACGATCCCGACTCCGGCTGGCTGGAGGCGATGGCGTTCGAGGACGGCACCCGCCGCGAGTACCGCGGCGGCTTCCCGATGTACGGCTCCGACTACAACACCGCGCTCGCCGAGGGACTCGGCTGCGACCTCACCGAGGGCGGCGAGATCGACGTCGACGACCACGGGCGCACGAGCGTCGACGGCGTCTACGCGGTCGGCGACGTGACGCCGGGCCACAACCAGGTGCCCGTCGCGCTCGGACAGGGCGCGAAGGCCGGGATCGCGCTGCACAAGGAGCTCCGCGAGTTCCCGCGGTCGACGGAGGAGATCGCCCGCGACGGCCCCGTTTCCGAGGAGGACGTCCCCGCTATCGACCCCGAACTGCTGGCGACCGCCGTCGCCCACGAGGGGCACGCCGGCGGTCCCCGCTCGGAGTCCGAGCAAAACGCGGAGCAGCCCGCGGCCGACGACGACTGAACCGCCCGACCGCCCGATTCCGGCGGCTGCCGATGCGCGTCGACCCCCGAGAGGCGGGACTCGACACCAATCTTTTTGATCGGGAGCGTCCGACCGTCCGTATGGGGACTATCGACGCGGACTTCGGCGGTGAGACGGTCGTCGTCACCGGAGGATCGAGCGGCATCGGTCGCGCGGTCGCCAACGGGTTCGGCGACGCGGGAGCGACCGTGATCAACGCCGACGTCCGGGCGGCACCGAAAGACGTCGACGCCGAGACGCCCACGCACGAGGCCATCGAGGAGCGCGGCGGGACCGCCGCGTTCGTCGAGACGGACGTCTCCGACCCGGGCCAGATCGAGTCGGTGATCGAGGCCGCCCGCGAGTTCGGCGGGGTCGACGTGATGGTGAACAACGCGGGCGTCCACCGCAGCCTCGCGTTCCTCGACGTCACCCCCGACGACTTCGATTTCGTTCACGGGGTCAACCTCCGGGGCGCGTTCTTCGGCACGCAACTGGCCGCCCGGGACATGATCGATCGGGGCGTCGAGGGCGCGATCGTGAACACGTCGTCGACGACGGCCGAGCGCGCCGAGCGGAACCACTCTCACTACGCGGCGACGAAAGGGGGCATTCAGATGCTCACTCGAAGCGCGGCGCTCGAACTCGACGAGCACGGGATCCGGGTGAACGCGGTCGCGCCGGGCCCGATCGCCACGGAAATTCGGGAGGGGTGGGCGGGGGAGGCGAGAGACTCCGTCGCGGAGTCCGACGGGCTCCCGTCCCGAGCCGGGACGCCCGAGGACCTCCCCGGGGCGTACCTCTACCTCGCCTCTGAGGGTGCGAGCTACGTCACGGGCGAGACGGTGTGGATCGACGGCGGATCGAGTCTGTAGGCCGCGACGACCCCGAGCGGCGCGTCACGCTGCAGACGGTGGTGACGGTCCCAGCGGGCCGTCGGCGCCGGTGGACACACGACGGTCGCCCGGCGTCGGTCGCCCTGTTCGCAGTGGTTCCGTGCGGGGCCGAACAAATATATTCCCGACAAATTCTATTTCAAATACTGATACGATAGTTCGTTTTTTGATAATCTGACAGTTAGTTTTATAATCAGCAGACAATATTCTTGTTAAAATGAATAGAAAAATAGTAGCGCCTCGCGGAATGTGAGCCGATGGGGGGTCCAGAACGGTCGGTCCCGGGCGTGGACACGGGGACCACGCCGGAGCGGGCGGACGTCGAGCAGACGCTGACGAGGCGAGGGGTCTTGCGGGCGGTGACGGGCGGTGCCGCGGCGGTCGGCGTGGTCAACGCGGCGGGGAAAACCGTCGCGGCGGCGGAGGGGAACGCCCCGCCCGAGGTGTGGCCGATGACCGGCGGATCCCCGTCGAAGACGGGCCAACGGGGCGACGTGACCGGTCCGAAGGGCCGACATCCCTCGCTCCGGTGGAGCGCCCGCGTGACCGAGCGCGTGTTGACGGCCCCGGCCGTCGTCGGACGGACGGTCTACACCGGCGATCGGAACGGGATCGTCCACGCCCATTCGGCGGCCGACGGCGAGGAACTGTGGCGACGGGGGGTCGGCGACTGGGTGGACGCGTCGCCGGCGGTGGTCGACGGTTCCCTCTTCGTCGGAACGCGCGGCGGCGAGGCGGTGTCGCTCTCCGCCGCGGACGGCGAGGAGCGCTGGCGGACGACCGTCGACGGGTGGATCCGCTCGCCGCTCACAGTCGCCGACGGGGTCGTGTACCTCGGGACGACGGCGGGGCTCGTCGTCGCCCTCGACGCGGCCGACGGCACGGTCCAGTGGCGCTTCCGGGCCGGCGATTGGGTCCGGTCCTCGCCGGCCGTCGCCGGCGACCTCGTCGTCGCCGGCAGTTACGACGGGACGCTCTACGCGGTCGACTCCGAGACCGGCGCCGAGGAATGGGCGTTCGAGACCGGGAGCCCGATCCACGGATCCGCCGCGGTCGCCGGCGAGACCGCCTTCGTCGGGAGCGACGACGGGACCGTCTCCGCCGTCGAGTTGGCCGGCGGCGAGGAGCGCTGGCGGGCGTCGATCGACGGCAGCATCCGCAGCTCGCCGGCCACCGACGGGGCGACCGTCTACGTCGGGAGCGACGTCGGCACCGTCCACGCCTTCGCCGCGTCCGACGGAACCGAACGCTGGACGTTCAAGGCGGATCACTGGATCCGCACCTCGCCGGTCGTGAGCGACGGGACCGTCTTCGGCGCGACCGCCGGCGGGTCGGTGTTCGCGCTCGACGCCGCCGACGGCCGGCCGGTGTGGGTCCACGCGACCGGGGACCGCATCCACGCCTCGCTCGCGCTGGCCGAAGGGGCGGTGTACGTCGGCGGCCTCGACGCCTTCGTGTACGCCATCGAGACCGCGGAGGACGACGGCGACGTCGGGGAGCCAGTCCCGGTCGAAGCGGAGCCGGACGGGGGGTCCGAGGCCGCTCCCCTGACGCTGGTGGGAACACTCACGGGGTTCTTCTCCGACGAGAAGACGCTCACCGAGTTGGAGTTCACCATCTCCGCGCTCGGCGTCGTCTACCAGATGTTGGGGTCCTGAGATGGCCAGAGGGTGGCCCGCGTTCTGGACGACGGTGCTCGCGCTCCCGTTCCTGGTCGGCGGGGCCTACCTGTATCTCTACCGACTGGAGTATCCCACCTCCACGGGGACGACCCCGATGCTCTTCGCGGGATTCATGATCCTGATGGGACTGTACGTGCAGTTCGTGGTCGCCCCGCCACCGCCCGAGATGCAGCCGGGCGAGACGCTCCACGAGACGGTGTCCCCGTTTCAGCTGGCGGCGGTCGACCGGTTCCCGTTCTTCCTCGCCTTCTTCGTGCTGACCGTGCAGCTGCGGTTCCGGACGGACGTGCCGGTGATCCTGCCGGCCGCGACGATGCTGCTCGCGCTCTACTTTCTCACCACCGGGCTGATCGAGTACTGGAAATCGAGCCTCACGGTCCACTACGTCACCAACCGCCGCGTGATCACCGACTACCGCTTCCTGTGGCTCTCGCGCGTCGACGTTCCCCTGCCGCAGATCAAGGGGCTCGAACAGCAGCAGACCGTGTTCGAGTCGGTCCTCGGCGTGGGGAACATCGTCTTGGTGACCGGGGCGGGCGGCCGCCGACCGGCCCGCATCGAGATGCGGAACGTCCTGGACGCCGTCCAGATACGGCGGCTGATCGCGTCGCTCAGGTTCGCCCACGACGGCGACGTCGACGAGCCGGCGGACCTCGACGAACCGGACGCCGAGACCGACGACGCGCTCCGGGACGACGTGGCCGGTCCGCCGCCGGGGACGGAGCTCCGGGAGGCGTGGCTCGCCCGCCACGACCCGGAACACGGCACCGTCGGCGGCCCCGACCAGCCCGCGCCGGCCGTTCCCTCGATGCACGTGGACCGGAGCCGCACGTACGCGGTCGACCCGGAGCTGAACATCAGCCTCGTCGGTCGTGGCGGCGACGACACCAGTGAAGCGGCCGCAGGGACGCTCCTGGCGGAAGCGGCCACGACGGCGCGAACCGTCGAGAGGGCCCTCGACCTGCTTCCGTCGACGCTCGGCGGACGACTGTCGGCCGCACACGCCATCGCCTCGGCGCTGTCCTCGGCCATCGATGAAGAGGAGTCGGGTTCCGACCCCGGCGCCTTGGAGGGATTCGAATGGATCGGACGGACTCGGTAAACCACAGATGACACACCACTCGAGACAGATGACACGAAACACGACACAGCCGACACGAAACACGACATCAGCGACCGGCGGAATCGACGAGACGATGACCACCGTCACGACGGGAGCACACCCATGACCGGGCTCGTCCCGCGGGACCCGTTCATGCTCCTTCTCACGGTGATCGCGGCGATCGCGCTCGTCAGCTTCACCTTCGCGCTGGCCTCCGATCTCGTCAGGTGGGTGGTCTCGTTCGCGGTCCCCGTCGTGGTGGTGACGCGATGATCGGGTGGCTCGTCCGAACGCCGATCGGACTGCTCGCGCTCCTGTTCATCGCCGCGGCGTTCGTGAGCATGTTCGTCGCCAACCTCTTCTCGCTGCTCCGGGCGTGGGGAGTGGAGATCGGGCTCGGCGTCGCTCTCCCCGTGATCGCGACGGTGATCGGCGCATGATCGGCCCGCTTCCGCGGGACCCACTCGGGCTGGCGATTCTACTCCTCGCGCTGATCGCCGTCATCGTGATGGTCCCCGACTTCGTCGCCGACATGCTCTCGGCGATATGAGCGCCGCGACCGTCCAGTAGGGTGACGGCCGTCTCGGTTGGTTCGCTCGACGGGTCGACCGCGTAGATTGCTCTCACTTCGTTCGAGAAATGCGCCGGCCGGGACCCTCGCGAGCGAACGGCGTGAGCGAGCGAGGGTACGGGCGGCGCACGACCGAAGGGAGTTTGCTGAGCGGAGCGAAGCAAACGTCGACTGACGCAGTCAGTCGGAAGTGCGCCGGCCGGGATTTGAACCAGAGGAAGACGGTCCTGCTCGCTCGCTTCGCTCGCTGCGCGGGCTGCGACTTCCAGGACTCAAATCCGTCGGCGATTTCTCTCACTTCGTTCGAGAAATGCGCCGGCCGGGACCCTCGCGAGCGAACGGCGTGAGCGAGCGAGGGTACGGGCGGCGCACGACCGAAGGGAGTGCGCCGGCCGGGATTTGAACCCGGGCCATGAGCTTGGAAGGCCGCGCTCGACCACAACGCTCGCGCGGAACTCCCACTCCGTCTTGCGCTTTTCAGGCGTCTCTACTGTCTCCAAATGAGTTGTCAGTATATAAAACCCGCACCATGAGCGCTTAGGCGAATGGCTCAGTACGTACCCAAAAACACCATATTGCGGCTATCACCGGGTACTTTGATATGATAACCGTCTGAATCCTCAATCATCCATGGATGAGGACGCGGTGAAAGAGTACGTCGATCACGCTCAAGCGACTATTGAGGCGGCCCCACAAATGGATGAGGCCAACACGAAAGCCGCTATTCTACGTGACTTTCTTGACCTTCTCAACTGGACGATCCCTGACAACACTCAACTGGAGTACTCTGTCAAAGCCTTCGGAAAGACCTACAAGGTAGATTATGCCCTGATACTGGACGGCGCTCCCGTTGCCTTTCTCGAAGCCAAAGGCGTAGACACGACACTCTCGGACAAGCACAGAAAGAAGTTGAAAGCCTATCTCAAGAACGAAGACGTAAACTTGGGTATCCTCACGAACGGAGAGGAATACGAGTTCTATCGGCGGGAAGTGGTTGATACCAAAGTCAACGTGAATACACTCGGGAGAACGGGCCTCCAAAGTCTTCCTGAGAGGGTTACAACACTAAGAGCATTCACCAAAGACGCGATCCAGAACAACGAGTGGGAAAAGATTCTCAACCGAATCAAGGAACTCCGAGAAGCACGGACGACACTTGAAAGAGAGAAGGATGATTTAGCTACGGAGGTTGCGGAACTGTTCTCTGAACGGGTTTCGGGGAAGATCACCCCTCTGACGG
>NZ_JAWOBM010000046.1:0-22648 GCF_046498025.1 Halorubrum sp. | reverse complement strand
GCCAGCGTCCGCACCACGTCGCTGTCGGAGTCGCGCATGTGCCGCTTGAACCCGCCGAGGCTCACGTCGAGGGGGTTGAGCCGCGACGCCGGGTACTCGTACTGCGCGCCGGGCGCGACCGTCCGGGACTTGAGCCTGACCGTCGACAGCGACCCGATGACCTCGCCGGTCTCATCGAGCGCGGCGACGTTACCCTGTCCGAACAGCTCGGCGACGAGCGTCGTGTTCTCGTCCTCGCGCTCGAACTCGAAAGTGAGGATCCGGTCGAACTCGTACTGCTCGACGCCAGCGAAGTCGGCGCCGGAGAGCCGGTTGCGCAGCATCTTCGCGAAGTTCGGCGGGCGGCCGGGCGCGTCCGCGACGTGAGCCGGGTCCGCGACGTGGGCGCGCTTCACGTCGCCCACCTCGATCATGAGCTCGACGCGGCCGCGGTCGAAGTCGCGGAGCTTCAGCCGGATCAGGTCGTCGTCGTAGCGGTACGCCTTGTCGACCTTCGCTCCCTCGTACCGGTTGAGCTCGGTGACGAGGGCCGCGAGGTCGATGCTCGACAGCTCCCGCTTCTGGTCCATACGTCACAGACACGGGCGGCCGGGAAAAGGGGTGTCGTTGTGGGTGCGGCGGGACCGTCGCCGACTCTCTCGATTCAGTCGTCCACCAGCGACTCGACCGTGTTCAGGGCGTTGACGATCCCGGCGCCGAACTCGGGGTCGCTCTTGCCCTTGGCGCCCTCGGCGCCCCGCTGGATTGCCCGTTCGACCTGACTCGCGTTCGCGTCAGGTTCCAGTTCCCGCACCAAGGCGGCGAGCCCAGCTACCTGCGGCGCGGCCATGGAGGTGCCGGCGAGATACGCGTAGTTTTCCTCCGTGATTTCGGCGGGTATCGTCGACAACACGAAGTTTGTCGGTGACGGCCATTCGACGACATCCGGGTCTTCGGAATCAGTCTTCTCTTCTGTCTCGTAGCCGCCACCCGGCGCGGCGATGTTGATGTCGCTCGTCCCGAAGTTGGAGTAGTACGAGAGCGTGTCGGCGGGCGAGGTAGCGCTGACGGTGAATGCCGCGGACACGCTGTTCGGCAGCGTGAAGCCGCCGCCCTGCTGGAGGTTTCCGGCGTCGTTGCCGGCGCTGCCGGTGATCACCGTTCCGCGCTGGACCGCGCTCTGAAACACGGTCTGGACCTCTGCCTTCAGCTTGTTCAGGTCCGCTCCGGGCTCCTGGACACCCGGAATACCGAGGCTGAAGTTCGCCGCGTCCGCACCGATTTCCGCCGCGTAGTCGATCCCGGCGAGGATGTCGCCGAACGCCGCACCGCCGTTCGCCGGGAACACGCGGATCGGGATCAGCTCGGTATCCGGTGCGGTGCCGACGACGCCCTCTTCCCCGGTCGCACCGACGGTCCCCGCGACGTGAGTCCCGTGGAATCCGGAGTCGTCCGGCCCGATTTCTGGCACGTCGTCGTCCACGACGAACGCACGACCGAGCTCCTCGTTGACGTTCCCGAGGTCCGGGTGATTGAGATCGATCCCGGTGTCGACGATCGCGACCCGGGTCCCCTCGCCGGTCGCGTACTCGTGCGCCTGAAAGACCCCCGTGATTTCCTTGTCCCACTGGGAATCACTGAGAGCGGCTCCGTCGCTCGGAAGTTCATCCGAGTCGATCTCGGTCTCAGGTTCGTCGAGTTCGACTGTCACGTCCGGGTTCGCCGCCGAGACGCCGCCGATAGATTCGAGATCCACGGCCGCGTCTGTCGGTCCCGTAACCACGAGCACCGAACCCCCTGCGAGTTCGTGCCGTACGGAAAAACCGGCGTCCGCGACCGCGTCGCGTGCCCCATTCCCGTCCGCACGAACGATGTACTGTACGCCTCCATCGGCGGCAGACGCCGTTCCCGTGACCGTCGCCGTTACGCCGATTCCCGCAACGCCTTTTATGAACGTCCGTCGTCCGAAATTCATGCTAACACTCCTCGTGAAACGAGGTATTACGTTCCATAACTTCATCATACTAAAAATTACAGATAGACAACATATTGTCTGGTTGTTTCGTGAGCGTAAAAAGTAACGTCGTGGTCGCCCACGAACTGTCCGCCTGAAACGGATCTACGCAAACCGCCGCCGCCGTGTAGCCGCTCAGAGCCGCTTCGACACGTACGGCCCGTCTTGGTGGTAGCCGAGCTTGTTGCGGTAGTACTCTCGGGCCCCGATACCGGAGATGACGGCCAGCTTTCGGTAGCCGGCGTCGCGGGCGAGCTCCTCCGCGTGTTCGAGGAGCTCGGTGCCGTATCCGCGGTGCTGCCAGTCGCCGTCGCCGCCGATGGCGACCTCGCTGCCGTACACGTGGAGCTCGCGGATCAGCGCCGCGTCGGTCAGCTCGCGGCGGATCGGGTCGTCCTCGGTGCCGGGGGCGCCGGGCTGGTCGGGAGCGAAGGAGGGGAACCGCAGGCGACAGAACCCGACGAGCAGGTCGCGGACGGGGTCCTCGAACGAGATGAAGTGTTCCGTCCCGCCGCCGGCCTCGTAGGTCATCACGTCGAGTTCGACGTCGTCGGGGTCCGGGTCGGCGTCGTTGTGGCCCACCTCGCGGGCGCGGACGTCCCGCTGGGTGATCCCCTTCTCTTCGGCCCGCCGGTCCGCGAGCTGGCGGAGGTTCGACTTCCAGACGCCGCCCTCGATGAAGTCGGCGGGGATGTCGCGCTGGACGCGCTGGAGCCGCGTGTACGGCGGGATGTGGTCCATCGCCTCGGCGACCACGTCGGCCGCCTCCTCGTTCGAGAGCGGCTCGAACTCCTCGCGGCGCCACCGGTCGTACACGCGGGTGCCCCCGACGACGAGCGTCGGGTAGATCTTCAGGTAGTCCGGGCGCCAGTCCGGGTTCTCGAACAGCTGTCGGAAGTCCTCGACGCACATCTCCCTCGTCATCCCGGGCTGGCCCGGCATCATGTGGAACCCCACCTTGAACCCGGCGTCGCGCAGCCGGCGGTTGGCGTTGCGGGAGGCCTCGTTCCCGTGCCCGCGGTGCATCTCGCGGTTGATCCGCTCGTAGGTGGTCTGAACGCCGACCTCCACCTTGGTGCCGCCCAGATCCAGCATTCGGTCTATCTGCTCGGGGTCACACCAGTCGGGCTTCGTCTCGAACGTCGTCCCGATGTTGCGGATCGCGTTCGTCTCGTTCTCGGCGATCACGTCCTCGAGGTACTCGAACGACGTCTCCTCGGGATCCGGGGCGAACGACTCGCCCTCGGCTGGCTCCGGCTCCGCGTCGAGGTCGTAGTCGTTCATCGCCTGCAGCGCGCGCTTGACGAACCACTCCTGGTAGTCGTGCGAGCGCGCCGTCATGGTCCCGCCCATCAGGATGAGCTCCACCTTGTCGACCGGGTGGCCGATCTTCCGGAGCTGTTCGAGCCGGAGCGTGACCTGCCCGTACGGGTCGTAGTCGTTCTGCTTCCCCCGCGCCGCGGCCGGCTCGTGGCCTGTGTACGACTGCGCCGAGGAGAACTCGGAAGCCGGTCCGCCGGGACAGTAGAGGCACTTCCCGTGCGGACAGAGCTTCGGCGAGGTCATGATCGCGACCGGGGAGACCCCGGACGCCGTCCGAACCGGCTTCCGCTGAACGACCTCGATCACGTCGTCGCGGGCCTCGGGGGGCGCGTGATCGAGGATCTCGGTGTTCTTCGGCACCTTCGGCGAGGAGAACTCGGAACAGGCGTCGAGCTTGGCGGACTCGAGGTCGTCGCGGTCGATCTCGCCCGCGAGGATCCGGTCGACGAGGTGCTCGCAGGTGCGGACGAACGCCTCGGACTCGGCGTCGGTCGCGTCGCCGTCGGACTCCCGCCCCTCGCCTCCGGCGTCCCCGTCACTCGCCGCGTCGGTACTCATTACCCTCCGATCGACGGGTTTCGGAGTTAAGCGTGTCGCACCGCGGGAACCCGCCGGTTTTAGGTCGGCGCTCGCGTAGCCGTCGCCGTGTTACGCAAGGACCTCCTGCGCGTCTCGCGGGCGGGCGGCGGCTACCGCCCGCGCTTCACGACCCGCGAGCACCGGCCGCTCGCGGCTCGAGTGCTCGGGACGTTCGAGTCCCACGTCGGGGAGCGGCGCGGCGACCTCGACGACGCGCTGGCGGCGCTGGAGACCGACACCGCGGGGTCCGGCGGCGAGTTCAAGCTCGTCCGCGGGCTGGCGACGCTGGTCGAGCGCGAGTGCGCGTTCGAGACGCGCGCGCCGGTCCCGCCGCGTCGCGTCCGCCGGGCCGCGTTCGAGGCCGCGGAGACGGTGGGCGTCGCGAGCGAGGCGGAGCGCGAGACCGCGATCGACCGCGCCGCCGACGCCCTCGGTATCGAGCCCGAGGCCGTGGAGTCGTCGCTGTACGCCGACCGCGACGTCAACGAGGTCCTCGTCGACGCCGACGTGCGGTGGGACCCCGAATCGCTCTTGGAGCAGTACGACCTCTCTTTAGCCCAGACCGCCCTCTTTGACGCCACCGAGGTCCGAATTCGATCGAACGACCCGAAGCGACTCGTCTCGGCGGTCAAGCGCCTGCGGCTGATGTACGAGGTGGAGAAGACCCCCGAGGGCCGCGTGCTCGTCGTCACCGGCCCGGACGCGCTGTTCTCGCGCACCCGGCGCTACGGGACCGCCTTCGCGCGCCTCCTCCGGACCGTCGCGGCGTCGGCGGAGTGGTCGCTGGAGGCGACGATCGACGACCGCGGACGCGAGCGCACCATGCGCCTCTCCGACGGCGACGTGACCGTCCCCGGCGTCGAGCCGGTCGCGGAGCCCGGCTTCGACAGCGGGGTCGAGGCCGACTTCGCCGCCCGGTTCCGCGGGCTCGACCTCGACTGGACGCTCGTGCGAGAGCCGGAACCCCTCGAGACCGGCACGCGGGTGATGATACCGGACTTCGCGTTCGAGTACGACCACGCCGACTTCCGGCTGTTCTTCGAGGTGATGGGCTTCTGGACCCCCGAGTACGTCGAGAAGAAGCTCGGCCAGCTCGCGGACGTGGAGGACGTTGACCTGCTGGTCGCGGTCGACGAGAGCCTTGGCGTCGGCGAGGAGATCGCCGCGCGCGACCACCGGGTGGTGACCTACTCGGGGACCGTCCGCGTGAAGGCGATCGTCGACGTGCTTCGCGAGTACGAGGCCGAATTCGTCGCGGACGCGGCCGCGGACCTCCCCGAAGCCTTCGATCCGGAGGACGACGTGCTCGCGCTGGCCGACCTCGCGGACCGGTACGGCGTGAGCGAGGCGGCGATAGAGGACGGGACGTTCCCCGACCACGAACTCGTGGGGCGAACGCTGGTCCGACCGACGGTGTTGGAACGGATCGCCGACGAGATCGCGGACGCGACCGCGTTCTCGGAGGCGGAGGCGGTGCTCGACGAGTACGGCATCGACGACGCGAGCGCGACGCTCTCGGCGCTCGGGTACCGGGTCGAGTGGGAGGGGCTCGGCGGCGGAACGGTCAGGCGGAAAGAGTAGTGCGACGATCGCGGATTACTCGCAGCTGATATTGAAGGTACCTTTATATATCCTGAGTAATCATTCCTCGAATCGGGGATACCTATGGTCACCAATATTCAAACGCAACTGCTGGGCAGAGACGTATCGTTCCCGGTCGAGGAGTCGCGGTTCGCCTACTGGCTCGTCGTGATGCGCCTCATCGTCGGGTGGTGGTTCCTCCACGCGGGGCTGGACAAGTTCCTCGCGTGGCCGTTCGACGCGAGTTGGTTCGTCGGCGGTGCGGCCGCCCAGACGACCCTCGGTCCGGTCCTGACCCTGTTCTCGGACGGTGTCCTGTTGTCGTTCACCAACATCATGGTCCCGCTCGGGCAGACGCTGATCGGGCTGGGGCTGATATTCGGGGCGCTGACGCGGCTCGCCGCGTTCTTCGGCGCCTTCCTGATGACGTTCTTCTACTTCGTCAACGGCGAGACCGGCGGCTGGGCCCACGGCGTCATCACCGGTGACCTGCTGGGGCTGTTGATATTCGCGATGATCGCCACCCTCGGCGCCGGGCGCGTGCTCGGGGTCGACGCGTACCTCGCGAAGACGTCGTTCGTCAGGAACCACCCGCGGATGCGGTACTTGATCGGCTAAGAGGTGACAAGACATGAGCGAACTCACTACGATGGAACGAATCGGGTTGTACGGCGGAGGAGCACTCCTCCTGATCGGGACGGTCGGGATCGGACTGTTAGAGATCGCCCTCGGAGCGCCCCACCCGGTGACGGGTGAGGGGCAGGTCGTCCACGAGACGCTGATCAGTATCAGCGTCCGGTCGTACATCATCCTGCTCGGGCTGATCCTGATGGCGGCGTACGGAGTCACCAACCTCCTTAGCAAGCCGCCGGCCGACACGTCGATCTGAGCCGCGAGCAGTCCGGAGCGCCGATCGCCGTGGGCGCTCCGACGAATCGATTTTTACGTGAGCCGAGGACGGTCGCCTACTCCACGACCGGCAGGTCCGCCCGGCTCCCCTTGGGCACCACCGAACGGAGCTCGTCGTAGAGGTAGAGCCCGACCCCGATCGGCGCCTGCTCGCCGGCGACCTCGTGGGTCGCGATCAGGTACCCCCAGTCGCCGTCCCACTCGGGGAGCTCCTGGTCCTCGCCGGCCGCGAACCGGGCGGCCCGCTCTGGACCGAGTTCGATCACGTTCTTCGTCGCGTGGCCGCCGAAGCGGGTAGCCGCCCGACTCGTCGGCTTCCAGTGCTCCTGGCGCGTCCGGAGGAACGTCATCCCGATCGCCTCCACCTCGCTGGGGTCGGTCGCCTCGCCGTTGAAGATCCAGACCTTCCCCGCGCCCTTCTCCCAAAAGCTGTACCCCTCCAAGACGAGCCGATCGACCCCGAACCGCTCGGTCCACCAGTCGAGTACCTCCCGTCGACTCGCGCGCCCGTCGACCTCGCGGTCGGCGGGGGTCTCCGGGAGCCGGTCGAACTGCTGGCCGTCGTTGGTGAGAGCGCCTCCCGTCGGTTCGTCAGGGTACTCGGCGTCGTCGCTCACGCGGCCACCTCGCGGTCGGCGACCTCGTCGCCGGTGGGGTCGCCCTCCCCGCCGACCCGCAGCTTCGCGCAGAAGAACCCGCCCGTGTCGTTGTGGTGCGGGTAGACGCGGTGCGCGCGGGTGACGCGCTCGTCGTACGTCTCGCCGTCCCACTCGGTGACGCCGGGGGCCGCGTCGAGCGGGAGGTCGAACGCGACGATCTCGCAGTCCTCGTTCGCCAGGACGTGGTCGAGCACCGCCTCGTTCTCCTCCGGTGCGAACGTGCAGGTGGAGTAGACGACGGTCCCGCCGGGGCGGGTCGCCTGCACCGCGCGCGCCAGGATTCCCTTCTGTATCCCGGCGACGGCGTGGACGTGATCGAGCGTCCACTGGTCCACGACGTCCGGGTTCTTCCGACAGGTCCCCTCACACGAGCAGGGCGCGTCGACGAGGGCGCGGTCGAACTCGCCGAACGCGAGCGGCTTGGTCGAGAAGTTGCGCGCGTCTTGGTTCGTCACGATCGCGTTCGTCACGCCGAGGCGCTCGGCGTTGTGTCGGAGGGCGGAGAGCCGCCCGAGGTTGTTGTCGTTGGCGACGACCGTCCCCTCGTCGTCCATCGCGTCGGCGATCTGGGTCGTCTTGCTGCCGGGAGCCGCACACGCGTCCCAGACGCGCTCGCCAGGGCGCGGGTCGAGCGCGAGCCCCGGGAGCACCGACACCTCCTCCTGGCCGTGCGTCCACCCGTGGACGTACGGCCAGTTGCCGCCGGGATTCCCGTCCGGGAGCCGGAAGAGGCCGTCGTGCCAGTCCACGGGCTCGTAGGCGACGCCCTCCTCGTCGAGGGCCTCGCGGACGCGGGCGGGCGAGGCCGACAGCTCGTTCACGCGGACGACCGACGGCAGCGGCCGGTCGCAGGCCGCGCGGAACGCCGCCGCGTCGTCGACGAGCGGCTCGTACCGCGCTAACGGATTCATGGCCCCCTTTTCGCGCCGGCCCGTTAGTCGGTTTCGGGACGGGAGCGGCGGGCCGTCCCGTCGCAGTCGTTCGCCTCCCAGCGCGCCCTACCTTTAGGATGCTGCCCGGTGTAGGCCAACGCATGGCACGCATCTCCGTCCTCGACGACGAGGTCTCGCTGGACGAGCCGACGCTGGTGGAGGGGTTCCCTGGCGTCGGCCTCGTCGGCAAGATCGCGACCGATCACATGATAGAGACGTACGAGATGGACCACTACGCGAACGTCTACTGTGACAGCCTCCCGCGGGTGGCCGTCTACCGCGAGGCCGATCCGGCGGTGACGACGCCCGTGAGGCTCTACGCCGACGAGGAGCAGGAGCTCGTCGCGCTCCGCAGCGACGTGCCGGTGAACCCCGGCGCGGCGACCGAGGTCGCGGGCTGCCTGGAGAGCTGGTTCGACGAGGTCTCGGTGTTCCCGATCTTCCTCTCCGGATTGGGCCGCGAAAAGGGGGATGCGCCGCCGGCGATCTACGGCGTGTCGACCGGCGACGGCGGCGAGGCGCTGGGACGCGTAGACGTCGAGGAGCCGCCGGAAGCCGGACTCATCTCCGGTCCGACAGGTGCGATGCTCGCGGAGGCGCTGGAGCGCGACCGCGACGCCGTCGGTCTCGTCGTCGAGTCCGACCCCCAGTTCCCCGATCCCGAGGCCGCGCGTATCCTCATCCGGAACGGAATCGACCCGATCGCGGGAACGGAGACCTCCACGGAGGGCCTCGTCGACCAGGCGAGCGAGATCCGAGAGGCGAAGCAGGCGTTCGCCGAGCGGATGCAACAGGCCACCGAGGAGAGCTCGCAGGCAGAGCCGCTGAAGATGTTTCAGTAGCGGAGAGGCAGCCTCGTCGACCGCGCCGGTCTACGCGGAGTCCGCTTCCAACTCGTCGAGGATGGGTCGGTACTTGAGCTGGATCTCGTCCCACTCGCGGTCGGGATCGGAGTCGGCGACGATCCCGACGCCGGCGAAGAGGGTGGCGCGTCGCTGAGCGGCGACCGCCGAGCGGATCGCGACCGCGAACGCGCCGTTGCCGGCGGCGTCGATCCAGCCCACCGGGGCGGCGTACCAGCCGCGGTCGAACGGCTCCGTCTCGTGGATCGTGCGCAGGGCGCGGTCCGGGGGGAGCCCCCCGACGGCGGGGGTCGGGTGGAGCGCCTCGACGAGGTCGAGGACGTGGCGGTCGTCGCGCAGCTCCGCCGTGATCGGCGTGTGGAGGTGCTGGACCGTCGCGAGTCGGCGGACGCGGCGCTCGCCGGCGGCGATCGAGGCGGCGTACGGTTCCAGCTGCTCGCGGACGGTGTCGGCGACGAGCTGGTGCTCGTGAACGTTTTTCGCGTCCTCGAGCAGCTCCTGCGCGAGCCACTCGTCTTCCGCCGGGGTCTCGCCCCGGCCGGTGGTCCCCGCGAGCGCGTCGGTCTCGACGGTCCGCCCGCGCAGCGAGACCAGCCGCTCGGGGGTGGCGCCGAAGAAGGCGCTCCCGCCGTCGTCGGGCTCGAAGAAGTACCGGTGGCAGTCGGGGTACTTGTCGGCGAGTCGTTTCAGCGTGGCCGCCCGGGGGAACTCGGCCGCCAGGTCCGCCTCCAGCGCCTGCGCCAAGACGACCTTCTGCAGGTCGGCGCCCCGGATCCGTGCGACCGCGGCCTCGACGCTCTCGCGCCACGCCTCGCGGCTCGTGGTCCGGCGGCTCCGAGCGATGCCGGGGCGGGGCGGGTCGGCGGCGTCGGCGCCGACCCCGGCGAGGCGCTCGATCTCGTCCGCGAGCCGGTTCTCGACCGCGGCGACGGCGGCGTCCGGACCGGCGGCGTTCACGGTGAGCCACGTGCCGTTCTCGGCGAACGTGAGCTGGACGCGCGGGAGCACGAACCGCGCCTCCGGGAAGGGACCCCACGGGTCGCCGTCGCACGCCCCCGCATGGAAGGCGAACCCGCCGAACACTCGGGGGCGAGCGGCCTCGGTCCCGGCGTGGACGTCGCCGGAGTCGAACAGGTCGGCGGCGGCGGTCCGGACCTCGGCGAATCGCCCCGGGCCGCTCGCGGTGAGCGTCGCGGCCGCCCCGCTTCCGAGGACGAGGGCGTCGTCCGGCGCGCTCCACGTCGTGCGTGGCGCAGCGAGGGCGTCGAACGCGGCGGCGAACGGGGGCGCGTCGACCTCTGTCGTGCGGCTGATGAGGGGCGGAGCCGAGGTCGAACGCGCCCGTTCCATTACACCTCGTTCGGTGCCGCGGGGCCTTTATCCTGACTATCTCGGGGGTCGACGCCGGTGTCGGGAAACGGGGCGCTCGCGGCGCTCGGCGGGACGACGTGCGGGGTTCGTGACGACGGCTCGGGTTTCGTCCCGCCGCTCGGCGGGACGGCGACTCCCACCGATCAGCTGTACCGCTCTTCGTTCCACGGGTTGGCCGTGTCGCTGTACCCGCGCTTCTCCCAGTAGCCGAGCTGCTTCTCGGTCAGGAACTCCACCCCCGAGACCCACTTGGCGCCCTTGTAGGCGTACTTGTGCGGGGTGACGACCCTGATCGGGCCGCCGTGGTCAGCCGGGAGGTCGTCGCCGTCGTAGCCGTAGGCGAAGAGGACGCCGTCGCGGGCGCACTCGGCGAGCGCGAGGTTCGTCGTGTACCCGTCGAGCGCGTGGAAGAGGACGTGTTCGACGTCGTCGCGAACTCCCGCGCGGTCGACGATCTCGGCGAACTCGACGCCCGTGAACGCGCAGTCGAACTTGCTCCACCCCGTGACGCAGTGGAAGTCCTGTCGTTGGGTGACCGCCGGGAGGTCGCGGAACTCGGACAGCGAGTGGGTGAGCGGTTCGTCGACGGCGCCCCAGACCTCGAACGCGAACGTCTCCGGGCTCCACGAGGGCGTTCCGCTCTTCGAGAGCACCGGGAAGCGGTCGGTCTCGCGCTGGCCCGGCGGCAGTCGCTGGTCTCCGTACTCGCGGTAGAGTCCCGTGAGGTCCTCGACGTCGCCGTCTGTCGCGACCTCGGCGTCCGAGGTGCCGGATCCGGTCATATTATCCAAGAGGGCTCGCGCCCACCTAGGCGTGTCGCTCCGTCGGGAGAGGGAGGTCCTCTCGCCGGCGGAGTACGAGTCGTCTCGACGGGGGAGTGGGCCCCGCCGCGTCAATCGCGGGGCCGCGAGTTGCGACCCGACACGATGACCTCGAGAGACGTGTCGAATAGTAAGTAAGAGTTTTATCGGATAGATCTATATTTTCGAGATTCCAAATTGTGATTTCCAAAATGCCCGTCTGAGATTTCTCATTTCCGTATCGGCGACGCCACATTTATATACCCATTCCCATTACTCCCGTGCAGGAAATGCCACGAGTAGAGATAACCGTGCCGGAGCATCTGGAGATGCAGATCGCCCAGATGGTCGAGCAGGGCGAGTTCCTCAACCGCGAGGAGGCGGTCGAGGAGCTGCTGTCGACCGGAATCAAGGCGTACAAGACGAGCGGACCGAGAGACGAGGACGACTCCAGCGGGTTCGAGGACGAGGGCATGATGGGCCACGAAGACGAGTACGTGTTCTGAGCCGACGGCCGGTCCGCGCTCCCTCGTTCCGTTCGTGCCCGATAACGCCCGCGAGCCGTGCGGATACCCCTCAACAACGTTTAAAACGTCTACGGCCCGTATCCGGTGGTATGCACAAAGACGAGCTCCTCGAACTCCACGAACAGATGGTGACGATCATGGAGCACTTCCGCGCGCACGAGACCGTCGACAGCTCCCTCTTCGACCCGTACGACGAACTCGACGTCGACCCCTCGCACGTCCACAAATCGAAGAGCGAGCACAAACACGCCGTGTTCGTGCTGGGCAACGCGCTGGCGAACGCGATGAGCGAAGACGAGTTCTCCCCCGCCGGCCGCGTCGGCAAGCGCATGGAGGAGCTCGCGGACGACGCGGAAAGCAAGATCTGAGCCTCGGCCCGCCGAGACCGGGGTCCTGCATTCCGCGACCCCCCGACCCGCGGTTTGATATGCGGCCGACCGCTCCGTTTCCTACATGGTCGCGGAGGCGCTGACGTCCGACGCCGCACACCTCGCGGTCGGCGCCGTGCTCGTCGCCGCGGCGCTCGCGGTGGTTTATAAGACGGACCGACCGCGCGGCGCGTGGACCCGCGCGCTTCGCTCGCGCTTCCTGCTCGGCGTGCCGTGGGGGACGCTCGTCGCCGTCGCCGGCGTCGTCGGCGTCTACCTCTTCGTTCAGAGCGGACTGGAAAACCCGAACCGCCCGGTCGTGATCCCGTTTCGCTCGTGGTCGTACCTCTACCCGGAGGGCCTCCTCTGGTCGAGCTTCGCGCACGCGAGCCGAGGACACATCACGGGGAACCTCCTGTCGGCGCTCGTCGCCGGCGCCCTCGCCGAGTACGCCTACGGTCACTTCCCGGGCGGCCGGGACGTCGACGACCGAACGGGGACGCCAAGAGCGGCGCTGCCGTCGGCGGCGTCGCTGCGACGGCTACGGTCGGACGGGCTCTCCGCCGTCGACGCCAGTCTCCGGCTCCCGTCGGTCGCGGATCGGCGCTCGCTCGGCCGGAGCCCGTACGTCCGCGCCTTCGTGGTCGTGCCGGGAGCGATGGTCGCGTTCGGCCTCGTCGCCTCGCTGTTCGCGCTCGGCCCGGTGATCGGCTTCTCGGGCGTCGTCTTCGCGCTGTGGGGGTTCGCGCTCGTCTTCTACCCCGTCGGGACGATCGCGGCGCTCACGGGCGCGACGCTGGTGAACGTCGCCTACGAGTCCCTCCGGAACCCGGTCGTCACCGCCGAGGCGAGCGGCTCCTACGGCCCGCCGGGGTGGGCGAACGTCGCGATCCAGGGTCACGCGCTGGGGCTCGTCGCCGGAGTGCTCGCGGCGGTGTGGCTGGTTCGGCGGCGCCGCGAGGCTGGAGCCACCGACGGCGGGGACGGCACATCCCCGACGACCGCGCTGGCCGCGTTCGGCGCGGTCCTGCTGTTCGGGGCGTCCCGCCGCCTCTGGGCGGTGTACTGGTACCTCGGAAACGAACGGTACGAGCTGTACCGCGCGCTCGGGTTCGGCCTGCTCGCGGTCCTCGCGGCGATCGTCGCCCTCGCGGTCGCGGGGCGAGACGAACCGCTCCGGCCCGCGGTGGCCGTGCCCGAACCCGAGACGGTCCGGGGGGCCGTTCGGTCCGCCACGCCGGCCGCGGTCGGACTCCTGCTCCTCGCGTCGGCGCTGGCCGTCGTCGCCGGACCCGGGGTGGTCCCGAATCTCGTCGCCGTCGACGACGGCGACCTGCCCGGAGACCCGATCGAGATCGAGGGGTATCAGGTGACGTACGCGGAGGACGTCGAGGACCAGGTGGTGAGCGTCGTCGACGTCGAGGCGTTCGGCCGGTCGACGAGCGTCAACACCTCGGGGGTGATCGTGAAGAACGCGGACCGGGAGATATGGACCACCGCCGTCTCGCGCGGGAGCCTCGCCTTCTGGGGGTACCGCGCCGTCGACGTGGGCGGGACCGGGTGGCGCGAGACCGTGTGGGTCCAGCGGGTCGGGTGGGTCGCCGCGAACGGCGACCCGACCTACCGGGTCGACGCGGTCCGGAACGAGGCGCGGTCCACGCTGTTCACGAGCGAACCGGCGCGGGCGGAACCCCGGATCGACGGGCGCAACGTCACGGTCGCGGCCGTGGAGGGCGGGTTCGAGCTGCGCGTCGCGCACGACGGCGAGACGGAGCGAGCGGCGCTCCCGGCGACGAACGGGACGGTGACGCTGCAGGGCGTCGCGTTCGTCCGCGAGGAGGACGCCGTGTTCGCGGAGCGCGGGGAGACGCGGGTGCGGGTCGCGACGCGGGAGATTTACGAGGGTCGGCAGTAGCTCGCGGTCAGGTCGGGGAGCGGCGGCGACCCGCGGTCACGTCCACTCGATCCGGTACACCTCGGCGTCGACGTCGCGCGACGCGTCGGTGTGGTGGTCGAACTGCGCGTCGATCGCGAAGTCGGCCGCGAACGCGTGGGTCACCTCGCCGCCGTTGTCGGCCGCGAACGCCTCCACGAACTCCCGACTGCCCGCGTTGTGGACCGAGTAGGAGACGGCCGCGACGCGGCTCGCCGTCGCCAGGAATCCGCGGTCGGCGTTGCGGTTCCCGTCCCGCGCGCCGAACGGGGGGTTCATGACGACCGTCACGGGGTCGGGCACGTCGAGGGGGAGTCGCGTCGCGTCGGCCTGAATCCAGTGGACGGGGGCGCTCGCGGCCACTCGGAGCTGGTTGGCGGTCGCGGTGGTCAACGCGGCGCGGTCGAGTTCGACGCCGAACACGCGGGCGGGTCCGCGGAGGGCGGCGGCGAGCGCGAGCATCCCGGTCCCGGTCCCCAGATCGAGGACGGTGCGCCCGTCGACGTCGCCGTGGAGGTCCGCGAGGTGGACGACGTGGGCGGCGAGGTCGGGCGGCGTCGGGTACTGTTCGAGCGCGAGGCGCGGCTCCTCGAACCCGGTGACGACGCCGAGCTTCGTCGCGAGCGAGCGCTTCGAGGCCATGCGTCAGGCGGCCGTCTCGCCGTCGGTTCGGACGAGTTCGACCCCCTCGCGGCGGGCGCGCTCGGCGAGAGCCGACAGCGCCGGGTCCGCGGCCGTCGGGTCCGAGACCTCGTCGAGGCGGACCTCGATGCGACCGGCGCCGAGGAACGCCGCGGCGCGGACGAACTCGCGGAGCCGATCGGCCTCGCGCTGGGTCGCGAGCGTGTCCTCGCAGTCGAAGCAGGCGTCGACCGACAGCGTCGCCGGCTGGTAGCCGCGGGCCGAGAGCTCGGCCTTCAGGTCCCGGAGGTGGGCGGGAGCGGTGCTGTCGAGGTCGGCGGCGTCGATGACGATCGGGTCGATCTCCGCGGGTCGACAGCCGCGGAGCGTTCCCTCGATCCCGTCGGGCGTCGTGCTCATATCCGCTCATATGTTTTAGTTATACAAAAGCTTTTGTGCATGTTTGATAGTAATAAACTATGGCGCTCGGTGAGCGCGACGGTATCGCTGGCACGCGTATTCGTCAGACGACGCGTCCCTCCGGGGCGGGAGCGGCGATCGTGACCCCCTGTGACGGTCACGTTTCGTGTTCGACGTTCGTCGACGACGACCCCGATCAGCGCGGGACCGGCGGATCGAGATGCGCGAAAACGGGTGCCTCAAGCATCGAGACCGGTTCGAGACGGAGCGAACCGGAACGCCGATCTCGAGTGCATTCGAGGAGTTCGGACAAAGGTTTAAATGGTGCAGTAACCAGAAACCTTATAATGGAACGTCCGAGTCGCCAGCGCCAACAGGAGCGAGCCACAGAGCGAGAGTCGGACGAGACGGAGACCCTCTCCTGTCCGGAGTGTGATTCGAAGGAGATCGTCACCGACGCCGACCAAGAACTCGTGTGTGAGGACTGCGGACTCGTTTTGGACGAGCGGAACATCGACCGCGGACCGGAGTGGCGGGCGTTCAACCACTCCGAGCGACAGTCGAAGTCGCGCGTCGGTGCGCCCATCACCGAAACGATGCACGACAAGGGGCTGACGACGACGATCGACTGGAAGGACAAGGACGCGTACGGCCGGTCGCTTTCCTCGGAGAAGCGGTCGCAGATGCACCGACTGCGGAAGTGGCAAGAGCGGATCCGCACGAAGGACGCGGGCGAGCGCAACCTCCAGTTCGCGCTCTCGGAGATCGACCGGATGGCCAGCGCGCTCGGCGTCCCGCGGTCCGTGCGCGAGGTCGCCTCCGTCATCTATCGCCGAGCGCTCAACGAGGACCTCATCCGCGGCCGGTCGATCGAGGGCGTCTCCACGGCCGCGCTCTACGCCGCCTGCCGACAGGAAGGCATTCCCCGGTCGCTGGACGAGGTCGCCGACGTCTCGCGGGTCCCGCAGAAGGAGATCGGCCGGACGTACCGCTACATCTCACAGGAGCTCGGGTTGGAGCTGAAGCCCGTCGACCCGAAGCAGTTCGTTCCGCGCTTCGCCTCGTCGCTGGAACTGAGCGAGGAGGTCCAGTCGAAGGCGACGGAGATCATCGACGTCTCCGCCGAGCAGGGGCTGCTCTCCGGGAAGTCCCCGACCGGCTTCGCCGCCGCCGCGATCTACGCGGCCTCGCTGCTCTGTAACGAGAAGAAGACCCAGCGAGAGGTCGCCGAGGTCGCGCAGGTCACGGAAGTCACCATCCGCAACCGCTATCAGGAACAGATCGAAGCGATGGGATTCCGATAACGACGCGGTCGTGCGACCGACCCGCGAACGATCTGCGTGATCGGGTTTTTAATCGGTACCGAGCGTACCGGGCCGTAAGATGTACTCCCAGATTCTCGTCCCGACCGACGGTAGTCCCGCGTCGGACGCCGCGATCGAACACGCGATCGACCTCGCTCGGCAGTACGACGCCACCCTCCACGCGCTGTACGTCGTCGACGGCGCGGCGTACTCGACGCTCGAGGCCGGCGCCGACATCGTCGTCGAGGCCCTCGAGTCAGAGGGCGAGGAGGCCACTCGGCGGGTGGCAGACGCCGCCGAGAGCGAGGGCGTCGACTGCGAGACGAAGGTCGCGATGGGAACCGCGTACCGGTCGATTCGCGACTACGTCGACGAACACGCCATCGACATGATCGTGATGGGAACGCACGGCCGGAAGGGGCTCGATCGGTACCTCCTCGGCAGCGTCACGGAGCGCGTCGTCCGGACCTCGGACGTGCCGGTTCTCACCGTCCGCCATCCGACCGATGAGTGAGTCGACGCCGCGCCGGGGGTGACTCCAGTGCGCGACTGGCTCTCACACCGCGTCGCCGCCTCGCCGGACGAACCGGCGCTCGTGCGCGCCGAGGACGGGGAGACGTGGACGTACACGGACTTGGACTGGCTCGTCTCGGAGACGGCGGGACGCCTCGCGGCTCACGGCATTGAACCGGGCGACCGGGTGGGCGTGCTCACCCCCCCGTACGTCGGAACCGTCGGGTTGATCCACGCGGCGATGCGGATCGGGGCGACCTTCGTCCCGCTCGGGCAAGGGCTCACGCCGCGGGAGCTCTCGGAGCGGATCGAAGTCACGGACCTCTCGGCGGTCGTCTGCGCGGAGCCCACCGAGGACGACGCGCTGGCGGCCGTCGACGGACTCGACGCCACGCCCGTCTTCTCCGTCGACGACCCGGCCGACGCGACCGTCACCGGCGTCCACGACGTCGAACCGGAGTCGATCGACGAGCCGGAGTGGGAGGCGACCGACTACCTCTGTATCCTCTTCACGTCGGGGACGACTGGCGAGCCGAAGCCGGTCCCGCTCACCGCGGGCAACGTGTACAGCTCGGCGGTCTCCTCCGCGTTCCGGCTCGGCGTCAACCCGGCCGACCGCTGGCTCGTCTCGCTCTCGCTCCACCACATGGGCGGGCTCGCGCCCGTCTACCGGTCCGCGCTGTACGGCACGACGCTCGTGCTCCGCGAGGGGTTCGACCCCGGCGGCACCGCTGACGACATCGACACGTACGACGTGACCGGCGTCTCGCTCGTCCCGACGATGCTCAAGCGGATGCTCGACAGGCGAGGCACGCTCTCGGACTCGCTCCGCGTGGTCCTGCTCGGCGGAGCGCCGGCGCCGGACGAGCTGTTGGAGCGCTGTCGCGACTACTCGGTGCCGGTGTATCCCACGTACGGGATGACCGAGTCCGCGTCACAGATCGCGACCGCGACGCCGAAACAGACGAAAGAGCGGCTCGGAACCGTCGGTCATCCGCTGTTCGGCACCGATGTCACCGTCGTCGACGAAGACGGCGCACCGGTCGACGCCGGGGAGACGGGCGAGATCGTCGTCGACGGTCCGACGGTGACGCCCGGATATCTGGAGCGCCCGCCGGAGGGAGGTGAGCCGTCGGCCGAACTGGACCGCTCGGACTTCGGGCCGCACGGGCTCCACACCGGAGACGTGGGGCGGTTCGACGAGAGCGGCTACCTCTACGTGCTCAACCGGCTTGACGACCGGATCATCACCGGCGGCGAGAACGTCGAGCCCGGCGAAGTGAGCGACGTGCTCCGCGGGTTCCCGATGATCGAGGGCGCCGCCGTCGTCGGCCTCGACGACGACCGGTGGGGCGAGCGGGTGGCGGCGCTGCTCGCGGTCGACGACCGCCAGGAGGGAGTGGCGGACGAGGCGGCTCTGGAGGACTTCGCCCGGAAGCGGCTCTCCGGGTTCAAGGTCCCCAAGACGGTCGCGTACGTCGACGAGCTCCCGCGGACCGTCTCGGGCACCGTCGACCGGGAGGCCGTCCGGGAGGCGTTGCGGGAGCGCGGCCACGACCTGAACGCCGATTCGGGACCGGAACTGGAAACCGCCGGCTTCGAGCCCGCGGACCCGACCGAACCGCCGGACGATGAGGCGCGGGAGCCGGCCGCCGGCGATTCGGACGACGCCGGCGATTCGGACGACGCCGACGATTCGGACGGCGCTGAGACGGCCGACGACGACGCCGACGAGAGCGAGGAGCGCGACGAGTCGACGGGCGGCCCAGTCGACATCGAGGACGCCGAGGAAGTCGCCAATGGGGACGGCGATGAGGAGGACGGTGACGGAGACGCCGACGAACCGGACGCGGGAACGGAGGACGCATCCGGAGAGACGAAGGACGTATCCGGTGAACCGGAGGACAAAAGCCGGGACGACGCAGACACCGAAAGCGGAGCGGACGGCGATCCGGAGGCGGATCCCGAGGAGGCCTCCGACGCCGAGGGGACGCGGGCCGAAGAATAAACTCTCCCGAAATTTCTCGTTGTTCCACGAACGTTTTGACCGCGGGGGCCGCGGATCGGGCATGGACCTACTCGACGACAGCATCGTCCCGGAGCGCGCGCGCGGCGTGAAAGCCGAGGCTCGCGAGTTCGCGGACGAGTACATCGCGCCGAACGCGGCGGACTACTACGAGACGGGCGAGTACCCGTGGGAGGTGCTGGAGGCCGGCATGGACGCCGGGCTCGTCGCCCAAGACATCGGCGAGGAGTACGGCGGGAAGGGGTTCGACCTCGCGCAGGTGCTCGCCGTCGCGGAGGAGTTCTACCGCGCCGACGCCGGCATCGCGCTCACCCTCCAGCTCGCGAGCTTCGGCGCCGAGATGGTCGAGCAGTACGGCAGCGACGACCAGAAGGAGGAGTACCTCCGACCGGTCGCGGAGAACGACCAGATATCGGGGCTGGCCGTCTCGGAACCCGAGACCGGCTCCGACCTCGCGGGGATGACGACGGAAGCCGAGAGGGTCGAGGGGGGCTACGAGCTCACCGGCGAGAAGTACTGGGTCGGCAACGCGGTCGAGGCCGACTGGCTCACCGTCTACGCGAAGACCGGCGACGGGGAAGACCGCTACTCGAACTACACCCTGTTCATCGTCGAGACCGACTCCGACGGCTACGAGGCCGAGCACATCCCCGAGAAGATGGGGATGCGCGCCTCCAAGCAGGGTCACATCGTCTTCGAGGACTGCTTCGTCCCCGAGGAGAACGTCGTCGGCAGCGAGGGCGGCGGCTTCTACGTGCTCGCGGACTTCTTCAACCACGGCCGCGTGATCGTCGGCGGACACGGGCTCGGCCTCGCCGCCGCAGCCATCGAGGAGGCCGAGGAGTTCGTCCACGGACGCAACGCCTTCGGTCGCACCGTCAACGAGTTCCAGGCGGTCCAGCACACCCTCTCCGACATGCGGATCGGCTTCGAGTCGGCGCGCGCGCTCAACTGGCGCGCCTGCGAGAAGGTCGCGAACAACGAGGACGCGGGGTACTGGGCCGCGCTGGCGAAGACCAAGTCCACCGAAGTCGCCACCGACTGCGCCGAGAAGGGCATGAAGCTCCACGGCGGCCGCTCGATCCTCGCCGACCGTCGGATCGCCCGCGTCTACCGCGACGTGCGCATCCCGGTGATCTACGAGGGCGCGAACGACATCCAGCGGAACCTGATCTACCGGCAGTCCCGGTAGCCCGGAATCGGCCGCGGCGGACGCGGGCGATCGCCGACCGTGTCGCTTGTTACATCCGCCGCGCCAGCGCGTCGAGGGCCGCGCCGCCGCCGGACGTGATGGGATCGCCGTGGCCGACGCAGGCCACCTCGAACGGGGGGGCGCGCTCGGCGAGGTCTCGGACGCTGTCGAGCACCCGATCCGTGTCGTAGCTGATGAGCCACTCGGAGGGCTCTAACGCCCCGTCGGACTCGGAGACGAGGTCGCCCAGCATCGCGACGCTCAGGTCCTCGCTCACGTACGCGACGTGACCGGGGGTGTGACCGGGCGTGTGGTAGGCGGTGAACGAGCCCAGTCGCTCGCCGTCGACGACCGCGTTGACCTCCAAGTCGGGCCGCGTCGTGAACAGCCCGGTGAGCCGCTGGAGCGCTCCCTTGTGGTTGCGGAGCGGCGGCGACCGATCGCCCCGGAGGATCGCCGCGTCGAACGCGCCGGCGTACACCGGCGCGTCCAGGTCCGGCGTCAGCGCCGCGAGCGTGCCGACGTGGTCCAGGTCGTAGTGGGTCAAGAGCACCCGCTCCACGTCCGCGACGTCGACGCCGGCGTCGGCGAGCCCCTCGCGGACCGCCGCCTCGTCCCACGGCGTCCCCGCGTCGACGAGCGTGGGCACGTCGTCGTCGACGAGGTAGGCGCTGACGCCGCGCAGCTCGAACCGCCAGACACCGTCCGCGAGTTCCGTCGCCATGGGGCCTCGTAGCGGCCGGCGGGGTTTGACGCTGGCGGCGGTGGGGCCGCGGAACGGTCCGGCGCTCGCGCGTCGCCACGCCGACGAAAACGCCAAGACGCCGCGCCGACACTTCGGCGTATGCGACTCGAGGACTACTGGGGGATCGGCCCGAAGACGAGCGAGCAGCTCGCCTCGGCGCTGGGGACCTCGCGGGCGGTCGAGGCGATAGAGTCGGCCGACGTCCGGACGCTCGTCGACGCCGGGCTCCACCGCGGTCGGGCGACCCGAATCCTCCGCCGCGCCAACGGCGAGGCCGGCATGGAGGTCCTCGCGACGGGAGACACCCGCTCGGTGTACGACGACCTGCTCTCGCTCGCCGCGGGCCACGCCCTGACGGCCCACGCCGCCGACCGGATCCGCGTGTTGACGCCGCTCGCCGATCAAGAGGCGGTCGAGGCCCGACTCGACAGCGTGGTCGCCGCGCGGGACGCCTGGGAGGGGCTCGCCGAGACCGACCGCGAGCGGCTGACCGAGGCGTTCGACGCGTACGACGACGCCGAGGGATCGGACCTGGCGGCCGTCGAGACGGCCCTCGCGCTACGGGAGGCGGGCCTCGACGACGGCCCGTTCGAGGCGATCGGCGAGTTGGAGGCGGACGCCCTGCGGGACGCCGCCGACGCGCTCGCGGACGTGCGCGGCCCGATCGATCCCACGGCGGCCGGCGGCGACGGGGAGATCGAGATCGCCCGCGGCGCCGACGCGGAGCTGGACCGCCTGCGCGACCGGCTCGACGCGGCCGAGGAGCTGGCGAACTCCGCGTTCGACGTGCTCGACGCGGTCCGGGACGGCTCGCTGCGCGACTTCGAGGCGCTTGAGGCCGCGACGATCGACCACGTCGCGAGCGAGACGGGCGTCGACCCGGCGACGGTGCGCTCGGTCGCGCCCGACGACGCGCTCGACGCCGCGGACTTCGTCTCGGCCACCCTCCGGGACCTCGTGGCGGAGCTTTCGGAGGCGGTCGCGGAACGCGAGGAGGCGGTCACCGCGGACATCCGCGAGCGGATCGGCGGGATGCAGTCGGGGGCGGACCGGGACGAGGCGAACGGAGAGGACGGCGACGCCGAGAGCGACGTCGCCCGCGCGGTGGACGCCGTCTCCGACGCGGCGTTCCTGCTCTCGATCGCGCGCTTCGCGGCCGCGTACGACCTCGTCCGACCGGTCCTCGTCGACGACGGGATCGCGGTGCGGAACGCGCGCAACCCGTTCATCGCCGGCGAGGTGCAGTCGGTGTCGTACGCGGTCGGGACCCACTCGCTCGGCGGCGACGCGGGCGTCGCGAGCGTCGACGCGCCGCCGACCGGCGACCGGGTGAGCGTCCTCACCGGCGCGAACTCGGGCGGGAAGACGACGCTCCTGGAGACGATATGCGCGGTGGCGCTGCTCGCGTCGATGGGGCTCCCGGTGCCGGCCGAGGCGGCGGAGGTGGGCTCGTTCGACCGGATCGTCTTCCACCGCCGGCACGCCTCGTTTAACGCCGGGGTGCTGGAGTCGACGCTGAAGTCGGTGGTCCCGCCGCTGGTCGAGGAGGGGCGGACGCTGATGCTCGTCGACGAGTTCGAGGCGATCACGGAGCCGGGACGCGCGGCGGACCTCTTAAACGGGCTCGTGACGCTCACCGTCGAGCGGGACGCGCTCGGGGTGTACGTCACGCACCTCGCGGAGGACCTGAGCCCGCTGCCCGAGGCCGCCCGCATCGACGGGATCTTCGCGGAGGGGCTCACGAACGACCTGGAGCTGCGCGTCGATTACCAGCCGCGCTTCGGGACGATCGGCAAGTCGACGCCGGAGTTCATCGTCTCGCGGCTCGTCGCCAACGCGAGCGACCGGGCGGTCCGCGGCGGGTTCGAACACCTCGCGAGCGCGGTCGGCGAGGCGGCCGTCCAACGGACCCTGTCGGACGCGCGCTGGACGCCGGGGGACGACCGATCCGACGATGACTGATCCCGAACGTTCCGGCGAGGAGGCCGA